>JAHHSS010000139.1 GCA_020025095.1 Peptostreptococcus sp. | reverse complement strand
AAACTTAGAATACCTCCATCAAAAAGCATAACTCACAGAGCTATTATATGTGCGGCTCTTGCAGATGGGAAAAGTGAGATAAAAAACATCGCCTATTCAGATGATATCAATGCTACTATCAAAGCAATGGAATCATTAGGGGCGAATTTTGAAAAAAGTGAGGATAAATTAATAGTATATGGAAATGAAGCTTTTAAGAAAAAAGAAGACAAAATCATAAAAATAGATTGTTGCGAATCAGGGTCTACAATCAGGTTTTTATTACCAATATTAACCTTATTTGATGGAGAATATTTACTATCTACAAAAGGAAGATTGCTAGATAGACCAATGAGCCCATATTATGAAATATTTGATAAAGAGGGGATTAACTATAGAAGAAAAGAAAAAACTCTTGAAATAAAGATAGAAAAAAGGTTGAGTTCACACTCATTTAACATGAGAGCAGATATAAGTTCACAATTTATATCTGGAATGATGTTTATGCTTCCATTACTAAACCATGATAGTGAGATTATAATATCGGGGAATATGGAGTCAAAAGGATATATAGACCTTACTATTGATTGTTTAAAAAGTTTTGGAATAAATATAGTAAATAATAATTATAAATCTTTCTCTATAGAAGGAAATCAAAGGTATATTTCTAGGGATTACTATGTAGAGGGTGATTATTCTCAATTGGCCTTTTTTGCAGTTGCAAATGTTCTTGGAAATCAAGTTGAGATTGAGGGAATAGAAAAAGATTCTTTGCAAGGTGATAAAAAAATACTAGAAATAGTAGAAAAATTTGGTGCAAAGATTTACTTTTTAGAAAATACTAGAGAATTAAAAATTTTAGAGGGAGCAAGAAGAGCATATAGTTTCAATGGAAGTCAAATTCCAGATATAGTACCAGTTATTTCTCTATTAGCTACACTAAGTGATGGAAAAACAGAAATTAAAGATATCTCTAGATTGAAAATAAAGGAGTCAGATAGATTAAAAGCAGTTTATACAGAACTTGATAAATTAGGGGCAAATATAGAAATGGGAGAAGATTTTTTAATTATTAGAGGTGTGAAAAAATTGAGCGGAGGAGTAGAAGTAGATAGTTATAAAGACCATAGAATTGCCATGATGCTGGCTATTGCAGCAACGGTTTGTGAAAAAGAAATAGTTTTAGAAAATGCTGAAGTTGTATCGAAGTCATATCCAGATTTTTGGAAAGAATATAGAAAGTTAGGTGGTAAATATGAGTGCAACATGGGGTAGAGATTTTAGAGTAAGTATATTTGGAGAATCTCATGGAAGTCATATAGGAATAGTAATAGATGGTCTGCCTTGTGGATTTAAGATTGATTTTGAAAAAGTTTTAAAAGAAATGAGTAGGAGGGCTCCGGGCAAAAGTAGCATTTCAACATCAAGAAAAGAAGATGATATTCCTGAAGTGATAAGTGGAGTATTCAATGGTTATACTACAGGTGCAGCACTTGCTGCAATTATAAAAAATAAGGATTATAGGTCAAAAGATTATTCACAATTAAAAGATATAATGAGACCAGGTCATGCAGATTATACGTCTAAAATAAAATACAGAGGATACAACGATTATAGAGGTAGTGGAACTTTTTCAGGTCGTATTACAGCAGCACTTGTATTTGCTGGAGCTATTGCAAAACAAATTTTAGAAGAAAAAGATATATACATAGCATCACATATTTTCAGTGTAAAAGACATAGAAGATGAAAAATTTTCAGATGCAACTTTGACTAGGGAAAAATTTAGAGAGTTAAATAATGCCGAAATTTCACTTTTGAACTCTGAAAAAGAGGATGAAATAAGAAGGTTAGTTTTAGAAACAAAAAAAGAAGGTGATTCTCTAGGCGGTATAGTAGAGTGTGCAGCAATAGGAGTGAGAGCAGGGGTAGGAGATCCATTTTTTGATTCTGTTGAATCAAAAATATCTTCTATAGCATTTTCTGTTCCAGCGGTGAAGGGGATAGAGTTTGGAAGTGGTTTTGAAATTACAAAAATGAAGGGTTCAAATGCAAATGATAATTTTTACTTTGATGAGGATGGAAGTATAAAGACGATAACAAATCATAATGGAGGGATTAATGGAGGTATCAGTAATGGAATGCCGATTGTATTTAGAGCTGCAATAAAACCGACTCCATCAATATCAATGAAGCAAAAAACTATAAACATAGAAAGCAGAGAAAATACAGAGCTAGAACTAAAAGGAAGGCATGACCCTATAATAGTTCCTAGAGTTACAGTGGTATTGGAGTCTGTAATGGCAATAGCTTTATTAGATTTAATAGACTAAAAATAAGTAATTAAGTTTTTTAAAATTAAAATATGAACTATAGTAAGTATGGGGGAAATTATTTTAAAACAAAATAAGTAGATTATTGACTATATATA
>JAHHSS010000138.1 GCA_020025095.1 Peptostreptococcus sp. | reverse complement strand
GGTGGTTTATTGTTTCGCACGCTTTGCGAGCTCAACTGGGACACGTCCCTATAATAAAAAAGCTTAACACAAACACTGTGTTAAGCTCTAGTAATCTATATTTGAAGCTATTAAGCTAAGTTGCTCTTAGCAACTTCTACTAACTTAGCGAATCCTTCTGGATCAGCTATAGCTAATTCAGAAAGCATCTTTCTGTTAACTTCTACTCCAGCCTTCTTTAGACCATTCATAAATCTTGAATAAGACATATCGTTCATTCTGCAAGCAGCATTGATTCTCTGTATCCAAAGCTTTCTGAAATCTCTCTTCTTCTGCTTTCTACCTATATATGCGTTATTTAAAGCCTTCATAACGAACTGGTTTGAAGTCTTGAAAAGCTTGCTTCTTGATCCCTGGTATCCCTTTGCAAGTTTTAATACCTTTTTATGTCTCTTATGGGCATTCATTCCCTTTTTTACTCTTGCCATTGTAACTCCTCCTCGATTTTATTTCATTTATCTTACTTGTATGGTAGTAACTGTGCTATTCTCTTAGCATCTCCATCACTTACTAAAGTTGACTTTCTTAAGTTCATCTTAGTCTTTGGTGACTTCTTTGTAAGTATATGACTCTTATAAGCTTTAGCTCTCTTAAGCTTTCCACTTCCTGTTCTTCTTAATCTCTTTGCTGCACCTCTATGTGTCTTCATCTTTGGCATAACAAAATCCTCCTCTCAATTATTATCTATTTCTTTGGATCTATAACTGTAACCATGTTATTTCCCTCAAACTTAGGGGGTTTACCTGGTTCTCCAAACTCGCTTAACATGTCAATGAAGTTCATCATTACTTCTCTTCCAATGTCCTTATGACCAAGCTCTCTACCTCTAAATCTAAGTTCAACTTTTACTTTATCTCCTTTTTTAAGGAATTTAATTGCCTGATTAGCCTTAGTCTTTAAATCATTTTCACCAATAGCTGGTCTTAATCTTATTTCCTTGACATTTATTGTCTTTTGTTTCTTCTTTGCCTCTTTTTCTTTTCTTGCCTGTTCATATTTGAACTTTCCGTAGTCCATAATCTTACAAACAGGTGGTTTTGCATTAGGAGAAATCATAGCTAAATCAAGATTCTTACGTCCTGATAATTCTAAAGCCTGCTTTGAGCTCATTATACCCAACTGTTCTCCAGTTTCTGATATAACTCTGATTTCCTTTGCATTAATTTCTTCGTTGATTAATAATTCCTTACTGATATTAGAGCACCTCTTCTTTCGCCTATAATAAAATAAAAAGACGGATATAAAATCCGTCATAAGTTCCAAAATAAAATAGCAAAACAAAAGCTTTTACTAATTTCACTTTTTAACCCAACTAGCTACCTAAAGTGCTGTTAGGTGAGAACGGATTCTACTTCTTTTCATTACTTTATCCATTATACATAGATATATTGAAATTGTCAAGCATATTTTTCTATTTTTTAGAATTGAAATTAATCTACTTTCAAAAATCAGCTTTTTTATTAATAAGATATTATTTCATATCCATCTTCGGTAACTAATAATTGATGTTCCCATTGAGCTGATAGGGAACCATCTTTTGTATATGAAGTCCATCCATTTTTCTTATCTACATATACCTGTGGTTTACCGATATTTATCATAGGTTCTATCGTAAATACCATGCCTGGAACCATAACCATTCCTGTACCCTTCCTAGCAGCATGTGATACAAATGGTTCTTCATGGAATTCATTACCAATGCCATGACCACCAAACATAGTTACAACTGAATAGCCTCTAGATGTTGCATATTCATATATTGCCGCTCCAATGTCACCTATATGTCCCCATGGCTTTACTTGTTCCATACCTACTTCAAGACACTCTTTTGTAACCTCTACTAGTTTCTTTGCTTCATCCGAAGCATTACCTACTATGAACATTCTGGACGCATCTGAGAAGTAGCCATCTTTTATAGTAGAAACATCTATATTAATTATATCACCATCTTTTAATATTACTTTTTCCGAAGGTATACCATGGCAAACTTCATTATTTATAGATGTACAACAGCTCTTAGGAAAGCCCTCATAATTTAATGGCGCAGGTATAGCTCCATGTTCTACAGTGTAATTATAGACCATTTTATCTATATCTTCTGTACTCATACCTACTTTTATTTTATCAGATATAAAATCTAAAACACCCGTATTAACTACTGCACTCGCCTTTATGCCTTCTATTTCTTTTTGAGTCTTTATTATAAATCTATTGGGAACGATATTCCCCGCAAGATGAAGCTCTCTTAGTTTTTCATCTTGTTCCATGTGGCACTTTTTATATTTTAATCCACTGCCACACCAACACTTATCATTTCTATTCAAAATATCTTCCTCCTTATTTCTTTTATCTATTTGTATGTTTAGTCCCCTAATCTGAACACGAAAACATTTTAAATTCCCTCTGTATATTATAATACCATAAATTTCTCTTTCATATTCAAAAATTATTATAATTGCCACTTTCTTTTCAAATTTTTTTCGATCTAATAT
>JAHHSS010000137.1 GCA_020025095.1 Peptostreptococcus sp. | reverse complement strand
GTAAGAGGTGGAGTAAGTGGAAGAAATAGATAAGAATAAAGAAAATATTGAGCAAAATCAAGAAATTAATGATTCTGATTTCAATGAATCAAGAGAAGTGATCAATGAAATAGTTGTAGAGCTGTTTAACAATATAATGATGATAGAAGAGAAGGCAGTTAGGATGAGAGGAATATCAAATCTTACCATGAGTGAAATTCATGCTATAGATGCGATAGGTATAGGTAATGGAAAGATGATGTCTGAAGTTGCTGAACAACTTCATATTACAATGGGAACACTAACTTCAACTATGACTAAACTTGAAAAAAAAGGATATGCAAAGAGAGAAAAAGACCCGAAAGACAGAAGAGTTGTAATAGCCTCGCTTACTAAAAAAGGTGAGCTAGCTTACAAAATTCACAAGAATTTTCATGATGAAATGGTAGATAGGGTAATTTTAGATCTTAATCTTCATGAAGATAAAGTTCTTATAAAATCTCTTAAAAATATAAACGAATTCTTTTTAAAGGAATACTTAGAGGATTAGACTAAACTTATCTTCAATAAAAAAGGAAAGTATAAATGCTTTCCTTTTTTTATTAAAGATATTTTTTACTATATTATTTGACTTAGAAAATAAGATTATACAATAATTAAAAATCTTTATAAAGTTATTATTATATGGTATAATTATGGGATGTATAGAAATATTATTTGAATAGGAGGTAGGGGGAAACCCGATAGATTATGAGTAAAGAATTAGCTGAGTTATTATTCCCAGATATTGATAAAACTATAGAATATTATGAAGAGCTTTATCCAGAAAGAGATTTAGAAAAAAAAGCGAAGGTTACAAGATTAGGGCCAAGTCCAACTGGGTTTATCCATTTAGGAAATTTATATGGTGCACTTGTAGATGAAAGAATGGCACATTTAAGCGGTGGACCAATGCTTCTTAGAATAGAAGACACAGATCACAAGAGAAAAGTTGAAGGCTCAGAGGAGCTTATAATAAACTCATTGAGGTTCTTTGGTATAGAGTTTGATGAAGGTGTAACTCTTGATGGAGAAAAGGGTATATACGGACCTTACAGACAGAGTGATAGAAAAGAAATATATCAGACAGCAGCCAAATATCTTACAGAAAAGGGGTTTGCATATCCATCTTTTATAACTGAAGAAGAAATGGCAGTGCTTAGAGAGAAGCAAGAAAAAGAAGGTGTAAATACTGGATACTATGGAAAGTGGGCTGAAGATAGAAATTTAACTTTAAATCAGGTTAAAGAAAAAATTGAAGCTGGCGAGCCTTGGACATTAAGATTAAAGTCAAGTGGCGATCCTGAGGTTGCAATGAAGTTTAAAGATGGTATACGTGGAGAAATAACTGTTAGACAGAACAATCTTGATGTTGTAATTTTAAAGAACAATGGTATACCTACATATCATTTTGCTCATGTTGTGGATGATCATTTTATGAGAATAACAGATGTAGTAAGAGGTGAGGAGTGGCTTTCAACTTTACCAATACATCTTGAACTATTCTATGTTATGGGGTGGAAGAGACCAAACTACAATCATACTGCACACCTTATGAAGATAGAAGATAGTGGAAAGAAAAGAAAACTTTCAAAAAGAAAAGATCCTGAACTTTCTTTAGAATATTATATGAGAGATGGTTATTTCCCTGAGGCAGTAACTGAATATCTAATGACTTTGATGAATTCAAATTACGAAGAATGGAGAATGAAAAATCCAGATGCAGATTACACTGAATTTAATTTCAAGACAAAAAATATGAGCTCATCAGGTGCTTTATTTGACTTAAATAAGTTAAATGATATATCTAAAGATGTTCTTGTCAAAATGTCTGTAGAAAAGATAATGAGTTTTATGCTTGACTGGTCATCTAAGTTTAATAAAGAGGCTCATGAAATGCTTACAAAATATCATGATGATTTGATAAAACTTCTTTCTATAGGAAGAGGCGGGAAGAAACCTAGAAAAGACCTTATGAATTGTACTCAGATAATGGATTTTATAGGATATTATTTTGATGAAGGTTTTGAGCATAGAGATTCATTGCCAGAAAGAGTATCAAAAGAAGATGCGAAGAAGATAGTAACAGAATACCTGGAAATGTACAATCAGGAAGATAGCAATGAAGAGTGGTTTGAAAAAATTAAAAAAATAACAGATGAAAATGGATTCACATCAAATAATAAGGAATTTAAAAAGAATCCAGAGGCGTTTAAAGGAAATGTCACAGATGTTTCAACTGCAGTTAGATTAGCCGTTGTAGGAAGAACACAATCACCAGATTTATGGAGTATACAACAAATAATGGGTGAAGAAAGAGTGAAAACAAGAATAAGAAAGTTTCTTGAAACATTATAAATATATTTAAACAATTTAGTTTTTTAAGAGGAAATTCATTTTTGAGTTTCCTCTTTTTATAAAAAGTAATAGAAAAATTATAATTTTAAATGAGTGTTAGCTATAAAAAATACGTACAAATAAACAAAAAAAATATTAAAAAATCAATAAAAAAAAATAAATACGAACTATGACAACTTTTATGCGGAATCATAG
>JAHHSS010000136.1 GCA_020025095.1 Peptostreptococcus sp. | reverse complement strand
ACATATAAAATATATATTTTTAATACATATGAAATTATTTGTTTACATTTTACAAATCCCCTAATTATTTATCTTTAAATTAGGTATATCTTCTTTTCCGAAAGGTTTACTAATATCAAAATTGCCACCTAATGAATTAACCATTTGATTATCAACAATTATATTAATCTTATTAATACTTGGTATTTGGGTTATTGTAGCCATTATACCTTCTAAAGTTGCCTGCTCTTTAGTTGCACTCATATTTACAATAGCTTCCTTGCTTAAATTTATAATTGCAATATCATCTTTTATATCAAAAGATAATAATTTAGTATCCTTAGGTAATATAGGCGCTAAACTTCCCTTTTGAGATGGTCCTTGAATAAGAGCTTGTATTAAATACTGCCCTAAAATTTCATCACCATCAACAAGTATTTCTTGTTGCTCTATTTTAGGATTTTGTTCATCCTTAGTTCCATCAAAATATAAAGATAACTCAATATCTCCTATTAAATCATTAGCTATTGTTTTTACCCTATCATTATTGTTAGCTGCTAACTTATCCATTTTTATACTGTCACATCCAACTAACAAAAAAGATGATAGAATTAATAAAATCATCCCTTTTTTCATATAAATTCCCCTTACTTAAAAACTTATATAACTACTTGGTTTATGTCTATCTGCTAACTTAAGCTCTAAATCTTTCCCTATGTTAATTTTATGTGCATTTAATACATTAATAACAGCTTGTTCAGCTAATTCTGGCACATTATTAGTATTGCTTAAATGACCTAATATTATTTTTCTATGCTTATCATGCTTCATTATATCAACGATAGCTTTTCCGCAATCCTCATTTGATAAATGTCCAACTTCACTAAGTACCCTTCTTTTTAACTCATAAGGATATGGCCCAAACTTAACCATTTGCACATCATGATTTGATTCTAATAAAATAACTTCAGATTCTCTAATATTTCTTAATATTTCTTCAGTAAATGTTCCAATATCAGTTGCAATACTTGCACTTTTGCCTTTGTGCTTTATAGTATAACCTGTTGAAGCCACAGAATCATGTGGAGTATTGAATGATGTTATATCTAAATCATTTAAACTCATTGTGCTTCTCTTAGGCATAATTTTTATATTTTCTTCTTTTATTTTTCCTAAGGATTTCTCCATGGCTTTCCAAGTAAGCTCATTTGCATATATAGGTATATTAAATTTTCTTGATAATATACCTGCTCCTTTTATATGGTCACTATGCTCATGGGTTATGAAAATACCATCAATCTCATTTGGATTTTGGCCTACTTCTTGTAAGCCATCTATTATTTTCTTGCCTGATAATCCTGCATCGATTAGTATTTTAGTTTTTTCTGAACCTACTAATATGCTATTACCACTGCTTCCACTATATAGTGAGCAAAAAATCATATATTTCCCCCATTTTTTGTTCTTATTTTCTGACTATATCAGCACCAAGCATTCTGAACTTTTCTTCTATATGAGGGTATCCTCTATCTATATGTTCAATACTTGTTATCTCTGTAACTCCATCAGAAATTAAACCTGCAATAACCATTGCAGCTCCTGCTCTTAAGTCAGTAGCCTTAACAACAGCCCCCGTAAGTCTATCTACACCGTCTATAATAGCTGATCTTCCTTCAACTTTTATAGTAGCTCCCATTTTTTTAAGTTCATCTACATGCTTATGTCTATTTTCCCATATAGTCTCAACTATTATACTTCTACCTTTAGCTGTAGATAGTAGAGTACACATTGGTTGTTGAACGTCTGTTGGGAATCCTGGATATGGAGCAGTTTTTAAATTTACTCCTTTTAAATCTCCATCAACATAAACTCTAACACTATCGTCTCCTTCTTCTACTTTAGCTCCCATTTCTAAAAGCTTAGCTGAAATTGACTCTAAGTGCTTTGGTATAACATTTTGAATTGTTACGTCTCCTCTTGTAGCTGCCGCTGCTATCATAAATGTTCCTGCTTCTATTTGATCAGGTACAACACTATAATTACATCCTTTTAATTCTTTAACACCTTTGATTCTTATGACATCCGTCCCTGCCCCTTTAACATTAGCTCCCATAGCATTTAAAAAGTTTGCTACGTCTACTACGTGTGGTTCTCTTGCCGCATTCTCTAAAACTGTAGTTCCTTCTGCTAAAGTTGCCGCTATCATAAGATTTATGGTAGCTCCAACACTTACTACGTCAAAGAATATATTTGTTCCTATTAATTTTTCTGCCATTATATTTACAGCACCATGCTCTATTGAAACCTTAGCTCCTAGTGCTTCAAATCCTTTTATATGTTGATCAATAGGTCTAACTCCTATCGGGCAACCTCCTGGAAGTTCAACTTTAGCCTCTTTAAAACGTGCTAAAAGTGCTCCTATGAAATAATAAGAAGCTCTCATTTTTCTTACGTCATTTCCACAAGCTTCTACAGTTTTTATTTCTTCAGCATTTATTTTTAATGTGTTATTATCTAATTTTTCAACACTGCATCCTAATGATCTAATTATTCTCTCTAAGCAATGTACATCAGCTATATCTGGTACATTATCAATAATACATTCACCTTTGCTAGCTAGTATAGCTGCCGGTAATATAGCTACGGCAGCATTTTTAGCTCCGTTTATTTCTATAGATCCCTTTAAAGCTTTACCGCCATTTATAATTAATCTATTCATACAATTCACCCTTGCTAATTTTT
>JAHHSS010000135.1 GCA_020025095.1 Peptostreptococcus sp. | reverse complement strand
TTATAATCTTCGGCTATATGCTTTATGCTAGTTCTAGACATAAACAACACCTCCTAAATATAAGCCCTACTGTAAACATTGACTATTAAGCAGATTTATAATCTGTTTTGCAATATTTTCATCAACTATTCCCAATACAGCCCTTGGGCTCTTTCCTATAGCTCTCCCCAACTCATTCTTCTCACCGAATTCATAGTGTGCTATACTTCTAAAGCTGCATTTATCTGTAAATAATTTTTTTGTATTCTTAGAAGCATCACTTGCTATTATGACAAGTTTCAATCGCTTCTTTTTTACCTCTCTCAAAGTTGTATCATCACCTGATACAAGGTTTCCAGACCTCATAGCAAGCCCTAGCCATGAATATATTTTTTTATTATCCATATACTTACTCGCTTTCTTCAGTCTTTTTTATTGTTGCTAGTTCATCTATTAAATGATTATAAACTTCATCCTCAACATCCATTTTAAAGGCCCTATTTAAAGCTTTGCTTTTTATAGCCTTTTCAAGGCAATTAGAGTTTGCACATACATAAGCCCCTCTACCATTTGCCCTTCCTGTTTGATCGATGAACATTTCATTTTCTTTATTTTTTACAATTCTAATTAAACTTTTTTTATTTCCTCTTTCTTGGCAGGCAATACATTTTCTTTGAGGTATCTTTTTTATTTTATTCATTTTTGACCTCCTTTAAACATATTACTTTTCGTCTTCAACAATATGACTTTCTAAATCTTCATCTTCTAAATCTTCAAGATCTATTTCATCTATGAAGTCTTCAAGTTCCTCTATACCGTCTTCTAATTCTTCAAGATCTATTTCAACTTCTTCTACTTCTGCCAAGGCTTCTGCTTGCAAAATCTCAGCTTCTTTTTCTTCTTCTAACTCTCTGTCATTTTCTGCTATCTTGGCTATAAGTTTTTCTCTATCTAATTCACTAAAATCTGATTCTGGCTTAATGTCTATTTTCCAATTTGTAAGTCTTGCCGCAAGCCTTGCATTTTGTCCTTCTTTACCTATTGCAAGTGATAGCTGATAATCTGGAACAATCACTACTGCTGACTTTTCTTTTTCATTTACAAATACTTCTGTAACCTTAGATGGACTAAGTGCCGCCTCTACAAATTCGCTAATATCATCACTATATTTTACTATATCTATTTTTTCGTCGCCTAATTCTTCAACTATATTTCTTACTCTTGATCCCTGAGTTCCTACACAAGCTCCTATTGGATCTATCTTAGAGTCTACTGACTTTACAGCCATTTTAGTTCTTGAACCTGCTTCTCTAGATATTGATTTTATCTGGACTATACCAGCCTGTATTTCTGGAACTTCCATTTCAAATAATCTCTTAACAAGACCTTGATTACTTCTAGATAAAACTATTTGTGGATTCTTATTTGTCTTATTTACTTCTACAACATAAAATTTCATCATTTTGCCTATAGTGTACTCTTCACCCGGTATCTGTTCACTTTGAAGGAGAATACCTTCTCCCTTTCCTACCTGTGCAAATACTATCTGCTTGTCATCTCTATGAGATATTCTTGATATTTCTCCAGTAACAAGCTCATCTTGTTTTTCAACAAATTCATTGTATGTTTTTTCTCTTTCAGCTTCTCTTATTTTCTGAACAACTATCTGTTTAGCTGTCTGGGCTGCTATTCTTCCAAAATCCTTAGGAGTTACTTCATGTTCTACTATATCTCCAAGCTCATAATTTGGACTTATTGCTCTTGCTTCATCAAGCTCAATTTCAAGGAAGTTGTCATAAAGGTCTGATTCATCAACCACTGTTCTTTGAGAATAAACTTTTATTTCTCCATTTTTTCTGTCAAGGTCTACTCTAACATTCTGAGCAGAACCAAAATTTTTCTTATATGCTGATATCAAGGCCTGTTCTATTGTTTCTAATAAAACTTCTCTATCTATTCCTCTATCCTTTACAAGTTCATCAAGAGCTTGTATAAATTCTGTACTCATTTCTTTTCCTCCATTACTTAAAATACAACTGCCAGACGTATCTGCGCAATTTCTTTTCTAGTTAATTTTTTTTCATTTCCATTAACAAATAAAACTACATTTCCATCTTCATCCAAACCAGATAAAGTTGCTTCAAATTGTTTAGTTTTTAATTCTTCGTCATTTTTATATAGTTTAACATCCACTTGCTTCCCAGAATACTTTGAAAATTCCTTTTCTCTCTTCAACACTCTATCAATTCCAGGTGAACAAACTTCTAAAAAATAATTTTCATCTATAAAGTTCTTTTCATCAAGCTTTGGGCTTAATAATTTACTAACTTTTTCGCATTCATCCAATCCTATTCCATTTTCATCATCTAATATGACCCTTAAATAGTACATTCCTGCTTCTTTTACAAACTCTACATCTACCAATTCATATCCTAGCTCATCAGCTATTGGCTGAGTAAGTTCTTCTACTTTTTGTGCAGTATTTTTCTTCATAACTAACACCTCCATCTATTCAATTGTAGCTAGCTTAATTTTACAAATTAAGCTAATAAAAAATTATGCATAAAAAATGTGAGCCAATATAATGCCTCACATCCCACATAAAATATCTTCCCTAATATCATATCACGTTTTCTGTATTTTTACAAGCTAATTATGCTCCATAAATATTCTTATTCTTCAATATAAGTTTAAAAACAAATGTATTTCCTTAAATATAAACTGAAAATTTACTTATATATTTATAT
>JAHHSS010000134.1 GCA_020025095.1 Peptostreptococcus sp. | reverse complement strand
AGTAACTACAAATAAAAATAAATTTACTTGTAGATTTGTTATAAATACAACTCCAGGTGAACATTATACTATAGATCAAGATAAGGATTATGAGCAAAAAAATGCTTTAAAAACATATTACCTATTATTAAATGATGAAATAAAAGAGAAAACATCAAATATAGTTGTTAAATTAAAAAATGAAGAGGAGTTTATAATTCAAAAGAATACTGTTAATGGAGATACTTTAATAGGAATAAACTCAAATAATTCATTAGGATTTATGAAGTCATTAAAGATAGCTAAAGAGATGATAAATAGCATTACTAGAAAGCATGTTAAGGATATTTTCTATGATAATCACAATCAGGATAGACTGATTATAGATGATAGTAGAAAAAATAAAGGATATATAAAGGTTATGGGAAATCACTATGGTGAGGTTACTATAGCACCAGCTGTATCTAAGATAATATGTGATGAGATAATAGATAAATTAAATTGTAGTTTAAATAAAAACTTTGTAGATAAAAGAAGGGAATTCTATCGTTTTAGAGAATTATCTAATGAGGAGAGAAATGAACTTATATCTTTAGATAAGAGATATGGAAAAATAGTATGCCTTTGCAATGGTATTAGTGAAGGTGAAATTGTAGACTGCATAAGACGTCCACTAGGGGCAAGAACTGTTGAGGGTGTAAAAAGAAGAACAGGTGCTACTTTTGGAACTTGTCATGGAGCTTACTGTATAAGCAAAATAATAAATATATTAGCAAGAGAGCTTGATAAAAATCCAACAGAAATAGTTGAGGATTCAAAGAATTCCAAGGTTTTAGCATCTAGAATTAAGGAATTTGATAGAGTCTAAAGGGGTGGTTTAATGCATAAAGATATATTTACTAGTGTGGTAAGAGTTAGAGGATCTAAAAAATATAATGTAGTTCCTGTAAAAAGTAATAAGCCAGTTGAGATATCTAAGTGGATTGATTTTTCAAATGTTTTAAGTAGATTATATGTTGGAGTGCCAACTAAAAGTGGAAATGTGGTATGTAAAAATATAATGAATACTGGCGTAGACATTATATGCACAAAAAATCTACCAAAAGATAGTTAAGAATTGACAAAAAGCAAATATTAAAGTATATTTTTTATATATTATGTTTAAATTAATAATAAACCGTTGATCAGGCTAGTAATGTTATATATTGCTTTCAGAGAGCTAGTGGTTTTGGTGTGAACTAGTACAATATTTTCATGAATCCACCTGTGAGGGACTGTGATGAGCAGTACGGAATTAACCGTTAAAGTTTTTAAGAGGATAAAATCTTTTTTGATTTTATCAATTAGGGTGGCAACGCGGAGTCTTTTCGTCCCTTTTTATAGGGAATGGAGGCTCCTTTTTTATATATTTTTTTAGTTAATAAAATTTTAAATATAAATAAGGTTCTTGAAAGGAGAATGGCAATGTTAGATTTAAAAAAGTTAAGAAGTAATACTGAAGAAGTGAAAAAAGCTTTATCTAATAGAGGAGAAGACTTTGATGTAAATGTTATAGACGAAGTTATAGCTTTAGATGAAGAAAGAAGAAAAATTTTAGTTGATGTTGAGGCTTTAAAAAAACAAAGAAACGAAGTATCAGCTGAAATTCCAAAGAGAAAAAAAGCTGGAGAAGACGTTACAGAAGTAATGGCTGAAATGAGAGAAATAGGGGATAAAATAAAGGCTGATGATGCTAAAGTTGCTGAGTTAAACGATAAAATTAACTACATCATGCTAAGAATTCCTAATATACCAAACCCAGCTGTTCCAGAAGGAGAAACTGATGAGGATAATGTTGAAATAAAAAGATGGGGAGAACCTACTAAATTCAACTTTGAACCAAAAGCACACTGGGATTTAGGAACAGATTTAGATCTTTTAGACTTCGAAAGAGGTGGAAAGGTTGCTGGATCAAGATTTACAGTTTACAAAGGAATGGGTGCTAGATTAGAGAGATCTATAATAAATTACTTCTTAGATAAACACACATTTGAAAATGGATACACTGAAGTATTACCACCATACATGGTAAATAGAGATAGTATGACTGGTACTGGTCAGCTTCCAAAATTCGAAGAAGATGCTTTCAAAGTAGAAAACAATGGATATTTCTTAATACCAACAGCTGAGGTTCCTGTAACTAATATGTACAGAAATGAAACTTTAGAGGGAGATAAACTTCCAATAAAACATGCTGCATATAGTGCGTGCTTTAGAGCAGAAGCTGGTTCAGCAGGAAGAGATACAAGAGGTCTTATAAGACAGCACCAATTTAATAAAGTTGAGTTAGTTAAGTTCTGTAAACCTGAGCAAAGCTATGAAGAATTAGATAAATTAGTTCAAGATGCTGAATCTGTATTACAAGGTTTAGGATTACCATATAGAATAGTTAGAATATGTAAAGGTGATTTAGGATTCACTGCTGCATTAAAATATGATATAGAAGTTTGGATGCCAAGTTACAATAGATATGTTGAAATTTCAAGTTGTTCAAACTTTGAAGATTTCCAAGCTAGAAGAGCTAATATTAAATACAAAAATTCTCCAAAGGAAAAACCACAATTTATTCATACATTAAATGGATCAGGGGTTGCTATTGGAAGAACTGTAGCTGCTATATTAGAAAACTATCAACAAGAAGATGGATCAGTAGTTATACCAGAAGCTTTAAAAGAATATATGAGATGTGATTTACTAAAATAATATAGTTTCTTTTAGAAGAAATATATAATTAGGTTTATAGTTATATATTAAAATAAATAAGTTTAATATAGAGTTAAAAAACGGTATTTTTAATACCGTTTTTTATTTTTTGTGTCAAAAAATAAATCATTAACAT
>JAHHSS010000133.1 GCA_020025095.1 Peptostreptococcus sp. | reverse complement strand
TATTTATAAAATTTCTTATAAATTAATGGTATAATATACATACATTATATATATTAATTTGGAGGTAGCAATATGTCACTAGTAAACAATTCTGTCAATTGGGTTGAAATTGATTTAGATTCAATTTTATACAACTTAAATGGACTTAGAAAAAAGCTTCCAGAATCTACAAAGGTATGTATGGTTATTAAATCAAATGCATACGGTCATGGTTCAGCTAAACTTGCAAAGTTCTATGAGGAAAATGGAGTAGATTTTCTTGCAGTAGCAAGAGCAAGAGAAGCTTTTGAACTTAGAAAAGCAGGAGTTAGTCTTCCTATTCTAAATCTTGGATACACTAACCTAGCAAATGTTGAGGAGTGTATCAAACAAAATGTATCTATGACTGTATTTAATTATGAATTTGCAGAAGAAGTTAATAGAATTGCAAAAAAAATAAACAAAACTGCAAAAATACATTTAAAAATGGATACTGGTATGTCAAGATTAGGTTATGTCGTTTTAGAAAATGACGTAAATGCTATAGTTGAAGAAATTGAAAAAATAAGTAATTTAGATTTTATTGAAATAGAGGGTATGTACACTCATTTTGCTACAGCAGATGCTAGTAATAAGGAATTTGAGGAATTACAAACTGGGAGATTTGCAACAATGGTCGAAGAACTTGAGAAAAAAGGTCTTAGACCAGCTTATGTACACTCTTCTAATAGTGCCGAAATTTTAGATATGGAAGAAAAGTATGATATGGTAAGAATTGGAATTGTGCAATACGGACTTTACCCTTCTGACGAGGTTAAAAGATCTGTAGACCTTAAGCCCGCAATGAGCTTTAAAGCTAAAGTTTCAAATATCAAGATACTAAATCCCGGTACATCTATAAGTTACGGTAGAATATATTTTACTACTGTTAAAGAAAAAATTGCCACTATCACAGTAGGATATGCAGATGGCTTTTTAAGAGGCAGAAAAAATCCTTATGTCTTTATTAAGGGTGTAAAATGCTCGATTGTCGGAAGAATATGTATGGACCAATGTATGGTAAGAGTACCTATGGATATGGATATACATATAGATGATGATGTCCTTATTTTTGGTAAAGAAGATGTTACAGTTGACGATATAGCTCATGACTGTGATACAATCAACTATGAAGTTCTATGCGATGTTTCAAGAAGAGTTCCTAGAGTTTACATACAAAATGGGGAAATAGTCGATATAGTAGATTATTTATTGGATTAAAAAATAGTAATTTAATATAAAAATAAAAAAGGAGATACACTTCTCCTTTTTTTATGCTTATATTAGTATTTAATTAATAATTTAAGGTTGAAATATGTTTTAAATAGTAGTAGAATTATTCTTGTAAAAAATTTAATAGAAAGAGGTATACATTATGGAAATACAACCAATAAGAGTAAATGCTGATGAACTTACTAGCTTTTGTAAAAGAGCTTTCAAAAAGTACGGTTTTTCAGAAAAGGATGCAAATACAATTACTGATGTTCTTTTAGCAGCAGATCTTTACGGAATCGATACTCACGGTTCTCAAAGACTTGAAATGTATCGTAGCCAAATTGCAAAAGGATTTATTCATGTTGAAAATCAACCTAAATTAGCTTTTGAAACACCTATTTCTGCAGTTGTAGATGGAAATAGAGCTATGGGTCAGGTTGTTGGTAAATATGCAATGGAAATA
Source organism: Peptostreptococcus sp. (assembly GCA_020025095.1). Lineage (GTDB taxonomy): Bacteria > Bacillota > Clostridia > Peptostreptococcales > Peptostreptococcaceae > Peptostreptococcus. Next base: position 1,186 of record JAHHSS010000133.1, on the reverse strand, counting down.
GCAATTGAAAAAGCAAAGAAAACAGGAATTGGTCTTGTAACTGTGCGTAACTCAAATCACTATGGTATAGCTAGCTATTATAGTAAATTAGCTTGTAACGAAGGTCTTATAGGTGTATCTATGACTAACTCATTCCCAGTTGTTGTACCTACATTTGGTAAGCTACCTATGATGGGAACAAACCCAATCGCAGTTTCAATACCTGCTGACCCTGTTGATTTCAATTTTGACGTCGCTACATCTGTAGTAGCATACGGTAAGGTTGAAGTAAGAAATAAGAAGGGCATAGAGCTTCCAGTAGGCTGGGGAATCAATGATGAAGGTAAAGACGCCCTAAATCCTATGGATATTATCAATGGTATAGCCACTAGAACTTGTGGACTTCATCCTCTTGGTGGTTCTTCTGAACTATTCGGTGGACACAAAGGATTTGGATTCTCTTTGATAGTAGAATTCCTTACAGCAATACTATCAAACGGCTTCACTTCTAACCATTCTGAAGACGATGGTATCGCTGGTATATGTCACTATTTTATGGCAATTGACCCTAACCTATTCGGTGATGCTGAGCAGATAAAGAACCATTGGAATACTTATCTTCAGGAAGTTAGAGATTCTGAAAAAGCATATCAGCAGGATAGAATCTACATACATGGTGAAAAGGAAGCTGAAAAGCACCAAGATAGACTTGACAATGGAGTTCCTATACTTCCTAAAACTCTTGATGAAATGAAAAATCTTGCTAAGCAGCTTGATATGGAATTTGGTATTACACTTCCAGAATAATTTTCTATTTTTATTACAATAAATGTTTCATTAAGAAAAATAATATTTAATAAAATTTTAAAAGACCGTTTTTACGGTCTTTTTTTTGTATACAATATATGATATTAAAAATAGAATATATTTAATATTATATTTACAATATATACTCTATTTTTAATATTTTTCTATTCTCTTTTTGTAAAATAATGTTTATAAATCAATTAGGGACAAAACTTAGTAAACTTTTTATATATTGTGATTTTTTTGTCATTATTCTTTTTACATACATAAAAATATATTATAGATACCCATATTCAGTAAAAAATATTAATAAAATCATGACCACCCGTCAAACGGGTGGTTTGAACAGGGGCTATAAGCCCAAGGGTTACCGGCCAGCGTCTAAAGGCGCTGGCTTTCA
>JAHHSS010000132.1 GCA_020025095.1 Peptostreptococcus sp. | reverse complement strand
CGGCAGTGTAGCCATAGAAGGCTAATTTACAGAAAAAATTCTATACACTCAAATTAATCAAAAATTCTATTTTTTCTTTTATCTTATAGGGTTTAAAATTTCATAAAAAATAAAATTAAGTGCAACAGCAATCGCTGTTGCACTTCTTTTATATTAAACAAATTTTTCTTATCTTATAAATTTTTAAAAGATGATACTTCATCTTACTCCTATTATATTATTAACTTTATATATCATTTTCAACATCATTATTCCAATTTCTAGAAATTATTTCCCTTATTTGATTTTCAGTATTTTTAGAAACTGAATTTTCTCCACCTATTATAAGTACATATTCAATGTCATTATTTATTAAATAATCTCTTGTATATCTATTAAGATTATTTTTTTCTGTAAGAAGTATTGGAGATGAATTAATTACTGCCTCTAGGCTAGAAGAAAGTGCATCAGCATAGCCTTCTCCATTTACAATTATTGCAATTTTTGAGTTGATTCCTAGAACCTTTGAATAAGCTTCTGCTATCTTAACAGCTGTTTCATATCTATCTCTTCCAGCGAGTCTTCCACTGTAATTCCATACCCTATTACTATCACCGTTAGTATTTGTATAATTTAATCCTATTTCTGAATCGCCATAAGTAGTATACTTCCTAGGAACTGAATTAAATCCTCCGATTATAAAGTGTGCTCCCCTTACAAGCCCATTGTCGTTATATCCTATGTTTTCAAAGTACCTTGTGCTATATAGATGAAGTCCTTTATGAGATAATCTAGAAGCAAAAGGAACTGCTGCCACTACATCTGGGTACTTATTTTCATTTATTATAATACATGAATTAATGTCTCCATAGGGAATATCCTCTGCTACAGTCATATGTATATAAGCAGAAACTAGATCATCTAAAGGCCTTTTTATTCCATACATGTACTTTCCATCAAAAATTCTCTCTACCTTTATACCATGGCTTATAAGTGTATTGTCTACACTTTTGCTCAACTGTTTATAAGTTCCCATTATAAGTACGGCTTTTATATCATTAGATTTTATTTCTTTTAATATTGCTTTCGAAATATATCCTTTTACTGTTGGATAATAATGTGCACCTATTGAGGATGCAAGATGGCTACCATAAAGCGATTCTTTAAAATCATTTCCATTAGATATTACTGCTATCTGACTCTTTGATTCTTCATTCCAAAAACAATCCCTGTCTATTTTTATTGCTGTATCATACCTATCTCGACCAGATATCCTTATAACCCTTTGACTTGAATCATCATTATCTGCATATGATATAGCAACTTGTGAGATAATAAGTGCAAATGCTAGTAAAATTGATTTTTTAAATATTTTTTTCATATTTCCTCCCATTAAAATAAAAATACTAGTCCTGAAATAAATAAGCTTACATTTAAGATAGTTCTTTTATGATTCTCAAAATAATATATTAATATTTATTTATATATTTTACATTTGATTCTATAATTCAAATATATTAAAGATACTATTTTTTGTCAATATATTTGAAAATTTAAAATTTAAAAATAAAAAGCGCTGAAACACAAAGGTACGATGTCAGCGCTTTAACTATTATTTTATACTATTCAGTTGGAATTGGTGGTTCATAATAATCTTCTTCATAATCATATTGAAAATGTCTGGCATTATTTCTATATACACTATTATCATTTACTCTTTTGTATCTAGATGTCTTTTTCTTTGCCTCTACTTTCTTCTTGTTATGTCTTTTTTTTATAAGAAGATCCATTGCCTTATTTTCATCATAACCATCCATTTTTCTCACCTCTGACTTATATTTCTCTTCTTCCTTCTAATGCTTTAGAAATCGTAACATCATCGGCATACTCTAAATCTCCTCCCACTGGAAGACCGTGTGCTATTCTAGTAACTTTAATTCCCATCGGTTTTACAAGACGAGATATATACATAGCTGTTGCTTCTCCTTCTATTGTAGGATTTGTAGCCATTATTATTTCATTTACACTTCCATCTCCAAGCCTAGTTATCAGTTCTTTTATATTAAGCATATCTGGACCTATACCATCCATTGGAGATATTACACCATTTAATACATGATATTTTCCATTATAATCTTTCGTTCTTTCCATAGCTGCCACATCTCTAGGATCTTCAACTACACATATTGTAGATGAATCTCTATGGCTATTGGCACAGATTGGGCAGATATCTGAGTCTGAAATATTACAACATACTTTACAATATTTTATTTCTTTTTTTACATCCATCAAGGCTTTAGATAAACTGCTTACATCATCTGGATTCATATTAATTACGTGAAACGCAAGTCTTTGAGCTGTTTTTCTTCCTATTCCAGGAAGCTTTGAAAACTCATTTATCAACCTATCTATAGGTTCACTATAATTTTCCATCTATTTTAAATGAATTTTCCGCAATTAAAACGGTAAATTCAAGCCTCCTGTAAGTTTGCTCATCTGAGATTTCTGTAATTCATCTATTTCATTTATCGCCTGATTTACAGCACTTATAACAAGATCCTGTAACATTTCAACATCATCTGGATCCACTACTTCTGGCTTTATAGCTATATCTACTACTTCCTTCTTACCATTCATTTTTACTACTACAGCACCACCACCAACTGAAGCTTCAATTTCCTTAGCTTCTAGTTCTTCTTGTTGCTTTTGCATATCTGCTTGCATCTTTTGTGCCTGCTTTAAAAGGTTATTCATATTCATTCCACCCGGCATACCTCCGCCGAATCCGCCTCTTTTTGCCATATCCATTCCTCCTATTTATATTTTTATTTTTTCATACTTATTTTAAAAATTATATTCTAATATATTTTACCTTAAATATATAGCATCCGCAACTTTTATTAGATTTGTACACTTAATAAAT
>JAHHSS010000131.1 GCA_020025095.1 Peptostreptococcus sp. | reverse complement strand
ACGCTTGTATTAGTTGTGGAGCATGTGCTGGTGAATGTCCAGTATCATGTATATCTGAAGGAGATGGAATCTATGTAGTAGATGGATCTGCTTGTATAGATTGTGGATCTTGTGCTGGAACTTGTCCAGTAGACGCTCCTCAGCCAGAATAATAGGTGAGAAAATAATTTGTTAGAAAAACCCAATGCATTTGCATTGGGTTTTTTTTAAGAAAAAGGAAAATAACTATCTATAAAATCTTCTTTGTCAAATAGTGTTGATGAAAAAAATAACACATAATTTAATGAATCTTTGTCAAATAGTGTTAGTGAAAAAATCTAATTTAATCTTATCTTAATTAATAGGTATCTTAGATAACTTCATGCGTTATATATTTTATTTTAAATTATTCTCTTAAAAATAGTTTAGCTATCATATTTCCAGAACTTCTAAATATAAAGTATATTCTTTAAAAAAATAATTCTGATAGCAATTTTATCTATTTTCCTTTCACGGTGTTTATGAATTTTTAATTGTCATCAACATTAAATATTATATCTTGGTATAGCACCTATAAAGCCATTTTCTAATAAGTAGCTTATAGTGTATAAATTTTTAGAGCAATATAATTGTAAAAATATCTTTTGGGTTTATATGTGCATAATTAATTATGAAACAGGATATAATATAAATATTTTAATTGTACAAAATGAATCTGAATAGGTATCTATATAAGAATAGATATATAAGCAGTGGAAAATTAATTATCTAATGTATAACAAAAATCAACTTAATTAACTAAAGGAGAAAAAGGGGAAACAGTGGTATTTTAACAAGCTTAAAATCGATAATACTAAAGATATTGATATTTTTTTCTGAAAATAAAAAACTTTTTTAAAAAAAGTTTTAAAATAGTAAATCGCATAAATACTTTAAATTTTTATTTTAAAATTTAAAATACTAAAAAAAAGTAGCATTTAAATTGAATTAATTATAAGAAAATTATAACTAAAATGTTGTTAAAATATAAACTATTGTACACTAAATGAGCTATATATGTTATAATTTGATTGTAGTTAGGAAAATGTTTCGATAAACCGCAGGCGGCTTATTGAGGGGCATATTTCCAGCAAATATTTAAAGAGTATCTTAATTTTAAGGAGGCTTACAAATGGCAAATGTATTTGAAATGGCACAGGCACAGGTAAAGAGAGCATGTGATAAATTAGGAATGGAACCTGCAGTTTATGAACTATTAAAGGAACCAAGAAGAGTAATAGAAGTTAATATACCAGTTAAAATGGATGATGGTTCTATAAAGGTATTCAAGGGTTGGAGATCTCAGCACAATGATGCAGTTGGTCCAACAAAGGGTGGAGTTAGATTCCATCAGGATGTTTCTTTAGAAGAAGTAAAGGCTTTATCTATATGGATGACATTTAAGTGCTCAACTACAGGTATACCTTACGGTGGTGGTAAGGGTGGTATCATAGTTGATCCATCTGAATTATCTGAAGGTGAATTAGAAAGATTATCTAGAGGTTACATAGACGGAATATATAAATTAATAGGAGAAAAGGTTGACGTTCCAGCTCCAGACGTAGGTACTAATGGTAAGGTTATGTCTTGGATGGTTGACGAATACAACAAGCTAATGGGAACATCTGCTATAGGTGTTATAACTGGTAAGCCAGTTGAATTTGGTGGTTCATTAGGTAGAAATGAAGCTACTGGATTTGGTGTTGCAGTTACTGCAAGAGAAGCTGCTAAGAAGCTTGGTATAGATATGAAGCAGGCTAAGATTGCTGTACAGGGATTTGGTAACGTTGGTGCATTCACAGTTAAGAACGTTCAGAAGCTTGGCGGTACTGTTGTTGCAATGGCAGAATGGTGCAAGGAAGTTGGTCCATATGCAATATACAATGAAGAAGGTCTTGATTTCCAGGCTATGTGGGATTACAGAGCTAAGAATGGAAACTTAGTAGACTTCCCAGGTTCAAAGAAGATTTCAATGGACGAATTCTGGGGAAGCGAAGTAGATATAGTTATACCAGCTGCTCTAGAAAATGCAATAGATGCAGAAGTTGCTGGAAAGATAAAGGCAAAATTAGTTTGTGAAGCTGCTAATGGTCCTACAACTCCAGAAGGTGATGCAGTTCTAAATGAAAGAGGAATAGTACTTACTCCAGACATCTTAACTAATGCTGGTGGTGTTACTGTTTCTTACTTCGAATGGGTACAGAACCTATATGGATATTACTGGACTGAAAAGGAAGTTGAAGAAAAAGAAGAAGTAGCAATGGTTAAGGCATTTGAAAGCTTATGGGCTATAAAGGAAGAATTCAACGTAACAATGAGAGAATCAGCTTACATGAATTCAGTTAAGAAAGTAGCTGAAGCTATGAAGCTTAGAGGATGGTACTAAAATATATATAGTTGTACTATTTCAAAATACAGATAAAAAAGAGGGCATTAAAAAAAGCCATTAAGCAACATATAAATATAATACAACTTAATAGAAAAAAGACCGCATTTATGTGGTCTTTTTTATTTTTATAATAATATATATTGAGATTTAGTTTTAAAAAACTGATAAAAAGTTAAATTAATTTAATCAACTTTATATATTTTTTATATTCTTTTGTGAATTTTCATTTATATTTAATGATAGATACTATATAAATAAATTTAATGATTTTTCAAGTAAAAAATGATAAAATAAACTATATACTAAATTTTAAGTTGAAATTTAGTGTTATAAATTTGCTATTATCAAGTATACTTTTCCAATATAAGAGTCTGAAAAAGTATATTTTTAATTTATACTTCTTTAAGATATCTGATATAAGTTTGAATAAAGCATCAAAAATATTTAATAAATATTGAAGAAAACAGTGTTGTTATATTTAGGACTTATAATATAAAATATTCTTGTGAAATAGATGAAAAAGAAATTGATGGAGGTTACTATGAAAG
>JAHHSS010000130.1 GCA_020025095.1 Peptostreptococcus sp. | reverse complement strand
TTATCATATTTTTGTATCTCTCTTTTAAAAATACGAGGTTTTAAAAAATCTAAAGAAATTGCATTTTCAAGTTTCCCCTCATATATAAATTCCATCTCTGTTCTTGTATCTATTATTATAAGATTTTTTTCAATATCAATTAACTTTTTAGTTTCTTGAGGTATTAAACTTATATATTTCTTTTCTTTTTCCATAACTTGCCTTCATTTTCTAAAATAAATAATTTGTTAGTATAGCTTTTCTATTTTGAATTTTATCATTAAAGTATTCAAAGAAAGATATTCCTAAAAAACCTGCTGATACATTATATACATTAGTAAATCCTAAATATTTTAATAAAAGACATACATTATAGCTTCTTTGTCCACTTTTACATTGAATATATATTGGTCTATCAGTAGGAATTTCATTTATTCTTTGTCTAATTTCACTCATAGGAATATTTATTGCTGTATTAAGATGCCCATTATTATACTCATCTTTTTCTCTTATATCTATAATACATGCTCCACTTTCAACTAGTTCTCTAATTTGTGAAAAATGAACTTGTCTATAACTATCATTTAAAAGGTTTGTTGCAATATATCCAGCAAAGTTTGTAATATCTTTTGCTGTTCCAAATGGAGGAGCATAACATAACTCTAAGTCTTTAAGATCATCAATCGTTCCACCAAATTTAATAACTGTTGCTATTACATCTATTCTTTTAGCAACCTCACCTTTTCCTATTGCTTGAGCTCCAAGAATTCTTCCTGTAGGAACTTCAAAAATTAATTTAAAATGAACTGGTCTTGCTTCTGGCATAAGCCCAACTCTATCAGAAGAAACCATTTCAACTGTCTCATAATTTATATTTAATTTTCTATCTTTTATAATTGCTTCTGTAAGCCCTGTTGAAGCTCCATTATAATCAAATACTTTTATAACTGATGACCCAATATATCCTCTATTATCTATTCTCATTCCATTTATATGGTCTGCAACTGCTCTTACTTGTTTTTGAGCTGGTCCTGCAAGCGAAAGTTTGAAGTAATCATTAAATAATACATTATATACTTCAATTCCATCTCCAACTGCATAGATATCATTATCATTTGTCATATAATTTTGATTTACTTTTATTGCACCTGTTTTTCCTAATTCAATTCCAGCTTTAACTGCAAGTTCTGTTTCAGGAAGAACACCTATTGCAAGAACTACTGCTTCTGCTTCAATTCTTTTTCTTGATTCAAGGATTACAGTATTTTTTTCAAATCCACTTACTTTATCTCCCACTATTAAGTTTACACCTTTGTCATATATTTCTTTATGTAAAATTTGAACCATATCATAGTCAAATGTTTTCATAATTTGGTTAGCTGCCTCTACAAGAGTTACATTGTATCCAGCTTCTCTAAGATTTTCTACAACCTCAACTCCTATAAATCCTCCACCAATAACTGTTACATTTTTAGATTCCATTCCTTTTACAAAATTATTTAATCTATCTATATCAACAACGTTTCTTACTGTGAACGTATTTACATTTTCAATTCCAGGAATTTTTGGAACAATAGGTTTTGCTCCCATAGATAAAATAAGTTTATCGTAATTTTCTGTATACTCCTCCCCAGTAATAACATTTTTAACTGTTACTTCTTTTTTAGCTCTATCTATATTTACAACTTCATTATTTGTTTTTGCTTCTATTTTATATTGAGCTGCAAATTTTTCAGGAGACATAAGTACAAGATTACTTGCTTCCTTAACTACTCCACTTAAATGATATGGTAAACAACAATTTGAGAAAGACACATGAGGTCCTCTTTCAAACATTATTATTTTATCCTCTTCACTATGTCTTCTAAGTCTTGCCGCTGCTGAAGCTCCTCCTGCAACACCACCGATTATAAGTATTTTTTTCATAAAATATCCTCCTGATTTTATTTCTTTAGATAATTTTTTAGCATACCTATACCCAGTATATCAATTTATATTTTTTACGTCAACCTTATTTAAAAACTTTTTCTAAATAATGTGCTTCAGCATCTTCTGAAGATGTTCCTATAACTTCATAATCAGGAAGAAATGCTTTTAATTTATCACTTGCATTTCCCATTATTATCCCTTTTCCAACTACTTGAAGCATCTCTTTATCATTAAGTCCATCACCAAAAGCTATTGCTTCCTCTGGTAATATCCCCTCTTTTTCTAAAATTTCTAACACAGCATTTCCTTTTGTTGCTTCCTTTGCCATGACCTCTAAACAGTTGTCTAATGAAGCTGTAATATCTAACTTTTCAGAAAATTCTTTATCTGATTTTATTATTTTTTCTAATTTTTCAAGCCCTTTTATATCATCACTTATATAGAAAATTTTTGAAATCTCTTTTCCTCTTAAATTTTCAAAATCTATTACTTCAGCTCTAAAACCTGATTCAACATGATATTCTTCAAATTCAGAAATATATTTTTCTGTAAACCAGTTATTTCCTAGATATACCCCCCTCACCGTATCAGAAGAAACCTTTATATCTAAAAGTCTTTCTGTTAATTCTTTAGATATATTATGAGATATTATCTCTTTATTGTCATTGTCATGTACTTTTGAACCATTTGCTGAAACAAGATATGAATCTGCTCCAAGTTGATTTTTAAAACAAAGGGCATCTATATGGTGTCTTCCTGTTGCTATTATAAATTTTACTCCCTGCCCTATTATATTTTTTATAACATTTTTTGTATATTCTGATATTTTATGTTCTCCATTTAAAAGTGTTCCATCTAAATCAGAAATTACTGCTTTATATTTCACTAATATACCTCCTAGTTAAAATTAATCTGTCTTTATATTATATCATAATATCATTTCTTATAATATTTATATTTTTCAAAAAATTTATTGACTTTTTTCCCGTTTTAAGATATAATAATTTTCATCAGCAAAAATATTTTGGGGTGTCGCCAAGCGGTAAGGCAACGGACTTTGACTCCGTTATGCGTTGGTTCGAATC
>JAHHSS010000013.1 GCA_020025095.1 Peptostreptococcus sp. | reverse complement strand
TATCTATATTCTCTCTCAAAATATCTACTATATTTTTATATTCCTCAGAAGTATATCTCCTATTCATTCTCTTAAGAGTTTCATCACATCCACTTTGTAGGGACAGGTGATAGTGGGGTACCAACTTATCTATTTTCTTTATTTCCTCTACAAATTCCTCTGTAAATAGTACAGGTTCAACTGAACTTAATCTTATTCTTTCAATGCCTTCTATTTCTGCTGCTGCTTTTATTACAGTTAAAAGGCTAGATCCATCTTTTAAATCTTTTCCATAAGAAGCTACATGTATTCCCGTCAATACTACCTCTTTATATCCCTTCTGAGCAAGATTTATCAGTTCTTCCTTAATACTTTCAAGATCTCTTGAACGTATTCTTCCCCTTGCATAAGGAATTATACAATATGTACAAAATCTGTCACAACCATCTTGAACCTTAATAAAGGCTCTTGTTTTTCCATTTGTTTGAGATATTTCTATTTCTTCAAACTCTCTTACCTTCATAATATCATCTACTGTACTTAGCTTGCTATTATAATCTATTGCTTCTATCTTATCTACTATTGTCCTTCTGTCATTTGTTCCCATTACAAGGTTTACATCTTCAATTTCAAGTATCTCCTCTGGTGAAACCTGAGAATAACAACCCACTACCGCTATAATTGCCTTGGGATTTTTCTTTTTCACTCTTCTTATATACTGTCTTGATTTTCTATCAGACATATGTGTAACTGTGCAAGTGTTGATAACATACACATCTGCATATTCTTCACTATCTACACCTTCATAGCCCTTTTTTTCAAACATTTCTAGCATGGCTTCTGTTTCATATTGATTAACCTTGCATCCTAATGTATAAAATGCCACTTTCTTCAAACTTTTTTTCCTCCTATCATTATGCTTTCTATCTTCATATAAGCTAAAACTTCTACACTTTTCCTAACTTTTAAAAGCTAAGCCCCAAATCACCTATTTCATACATAGTAATTACTGTAGCAGCTATTGAAGCTGTTTCTGTTCTAAATATTCTAGGTCCCATTGTTACAGATGATATATTATTAGCTTTTATTATTTCATTTTCCTTTTCTGTAAATCCACCTTCTGGCCCTATAAAAATTCCAACGCTTAGCTCTTCTTTTTCTTCAACTATATTTTTAACGGCTTCAGAGGTTAAAAATTCTTTAATACCTAAGGCTCTTTCAGCTTCATAGGGAGACATATTTATATCATTAGCTTTCATATCTTCTAAAGCTTCTTTAAAACTTAATATGCCTCTAAGTTTTGGCACTGTACCCCTTTTCGATTGTTTGGCAGCTTCATAAATTATTCTTTCCCATCTTTCAAACTTTTTATCCGCCTTTTTATCGTCTATATTAACAACTGTTCTTTCAGTATCTACTAATATAATTTCTGCTACACCACTTTCAGTTAATTTTTGTAGTATTATTTCCATTTTTGTATTTTTAGGTAGGCCTTGGTAAAGTTTTACTTTTACCCTACTTTCTCTATTGATACTTAATTTTTCAAGTATATCAAGTTCTACCAAATTTTTTTCCAAATTAGATATTTGACATATATACTCATTATTTTCACCATCACAGACTTCTATCTTATCTCCAATAGTATACCTTAAAACCTTGCTTATATGCTTTACATCTTCACCATCTATAAATAACTTTTTATTTTCTGAATCTATATTATTACTTTTAACGAAAAATCTATCCATTTTAACCTTCCTATCTGGCTAGTATGCAAGCCCATTCTCCCTTTCTTTGAACCTCAACTACTTCAAATCCATTTTCTTCTAAAGCCTTAGATACTTCCTCTATTTTAGCTAATATAATACCAGAAGATATAAAAATACCTCCTTCTTTAAGAAAGGCTCTTACATCTTTAGATAAAAGAATTACTATATCTGCCATTATATTGGCAACTACTATATCTGCCTTAGTATTTCTATCTATTTTATCTGCAAGGTTTCCTTTTAGGGCCTTCATCTGTCCAGCTACCCCATTTTTTTCTATATTTTCATTGGCAACCTTAACCGCTACTTCATCTATGTCTATTCCTAGTACTTTCTTAGCTCCTAATTTAGCCGCTACTATCCCTAGTATTCCACTTCCACAACCTATATCAAAAACAGTAGAGTCTTTTTTGACATACTTTTCTAAATTAGCAACACACATACTTGTAGTTTCATGATTGCCAGTTCCAAAGGCCATACCTGGATTCATTTCCACGATAAGGTCTCCTTCTTCTTCAAGATAATCTTCCCATTCTGGTTTAATTATAATATTTTTTCCAATTCTTGTAGGCTTGTAGTACTGCTTCCAATTATTTGCCCAATCATCTTCCCTTACTGAATCAGTGTATACCTTTCCACTACCTATATCCAAGCCAAAATTAGTCAAGGCTTTCACCTCTTCGCTTACCTTACTTATAAAGATTTCTACATCTTTTTCATCTGATATATAAGTCTTTACTTTTACTATATCTTCTTTAGATCTTTCAAGCATATTTTCATCCACATAATCCCAATCATATTCATTTCTTTTTTCTGGGTTTAAATCCTTTGGATCTTCTATCATAGCACCTTGTGCCCCATTTTCAAATAAAATATTAGTTACAGCCTCCACAGCTTCTGTCTTTGTCTCTATTGTTACCTCTATCCATAAATCACTCATAAGTATCCTCCCTTATTTTTTAATATCTATCTTAATTAATATTTTTATCTCTATCTTTTTACTACATCCTTTCTATTATATCATTTTTAAGAAAAAAATGTATGCTTTTAAAGTAAATATAAGCTATATCAGGAATTATTCTAATAAAAAATAACACTGACAGTATCTTGTAACCATCAGTGTTATAACATTCTTTTTTATTTAGTGAAAAAATCTTCTACCTTCTGTCCAAAAGATTTTTTATTACCCTTTACTTTATGACCACTTTCATCTGCAAACTCTCTTAAAAGTTCTTTCTGTCTTTCTGAAAGCTTTTTAGGAACTTCTACTATAACCTTGACATACTGGTCCCCTCTTGAAGTTGAGTTCATTCTTTGAACACCCTTACCTTTTAATCTAAATACTGTTCCAGTTTGAGTTCCAGCAGGTATTGAGTATTTTACATCTCCATCTATTGTCGGAACTTGTACGTCGTCTCCAAGAGCAGCCTGTACAAATGTTATTGGCATATCTACATAAATATCATAGCCATCTCTCTTAAAAGTCTTATCTGCTAGGACATTTACTACTATATAAAGGTCTCCTCTTGGAGCTCCTTTATCACCATACTCACCCTGACCAGAAAGTCTAATCACCTGTCCATCATCTATTCCTGCTGGAATATTAACTTCTACCGTCTTAGTCTTTCTTACAGAACCACTTCCGCTACATTTTCCACATGGACTTTCTATTTCTTCTCCTGTACCATTACATTTAGGACAAGTCTTTTGTGATGCCATATTTCCAAAAGGAGTTTGTCTTACTTCCCTAACTACACCTGAACCACCACAGTTGGAACATGTTTTTTTATTAGTTCCTGGCTTACATCCACTACCATGGCAATTTTCACATTCTTCATTTCTATTTACTTTTATTTCTATTTTCTTTCCAAATGCTGCGTCTTTGAAATCAATTGTTACAGACTGCTTTATGTCAGCTCCTGGTCTAGGTCCACGTCTTGATGAACCACCAAAGCCACTAAAACCTCCAAAGCCTGAAGCTGAACCAAATATATCCGCAAAGATATCTTCAAAGCCACCAAAACCTCCAAAGCCTGAAGCTCCTGCTCCTCCAAAACCTTGTCCGTTTACAGCATCTGCCCCATATTGGTCGTATATGTGTCTTTTTTCTTCATCAGAAAGAACTTCATAAGCTTCATTTATCTCTTTGAATTTTTCCTCTGCCTCTTTATCATCTGGATTTTTATCTGGATGATACTTCATAGCCAACTTTCTATAAGCCTTTTTAATTTCTTTATCGTCAGCAGTTTTTGATACACCTAGAATATCATAATAATCTTTGTTTGCACCCAAATTTAACACCTGCCTTTTTTATTTACTAGCCTCTAGCCCTTATTAGTATCTAACTAAAATTTCTACTAGATAAATTTTCAATCATTAACAATAGCTTGTGGTATCTACCACAAGCTATTGTTTTGTATCAACACTCTTTCAATTATATTCTAAAGATACTTAAATGTCTATACTATTTTAACTATTACTTGTCGTCTACTTCTGTAAAGTCAGCATCTACTACATTATCATCCTTTGGACCTTCAGATGACTGATTAGCCTGTTCACCAGCTTGCTGAGCTGCCTGTGCCTGTGCATACATCTCCTGAGATATCTTCTGGAATTTGTTCATTAATTCATCTACACTAGCCTTTATTTCTTCTGCTGTTGAAGCTTCATTATCCTTTACTTCTCTTACCTTTGCTATAGCAGCTTCTATATCAGATTTTTCATCAGCTGGAAGCTTATCACCTAACTCTTCAAGAGTTTGTTCAGTCTGATATGCTACTGATTCTGCATGGTTTACAGCTTCTATCTTTTCTTTCTTCTTCTTATCTGCTTCTGCATTTGCTTCAGCTTCTTTTACCTTCTTTTCTATTTCTTCTTCTGACATATTTGTATTAGAAGTTATTGTTATTTTCTGTTCCTTACCTGTTCCTAAATCCTTAGCTGTAACATTAACTATACCATTTGCATCTATATCGAAAGTTACTTCAATCTGAGGTACACCTCTCTTTGCTGGTGGTATGTTAGTTAACTGGAATCTACCTAATGTAGTATTGTCATAAGACATTGCTCTTTCACCTTGAAGTACATGTATATCAACTGCTGTCTGATTATCTGCTGCTGTTGAGAATACCTGAGACTTCTTTGTAGGTATTGTAGTATTTCTTTCTATTATCTTAGTAAATACATTACCTAAAGTTTCTATTCCTAGTGATAATGGTGTAACATCTAGAAGTAATATATCATTTACCTCTCCTGTAAGTACACCTGCCTGTATTGAAGCACCTGCTGCAACACATTCATCAGGATTTATACCCTTATGAGGATCCTTTCCTATAAAGTTTTTAACAGCTTCCTGTACTGCTGGTATTCTTGTTGAACCACCTACCAATAATACATCATCTATATCACTCTTAGAAAGATTAGCATCTGCTAGGGCCTGCTTAGTTGGGTCCATTGTCTTAGCAACTAATCCTGCTGTTAATTCATTAAACTTTGCTCTTGTTAAATCAATGTTTAAATGCTTTGGACCTTCTGCAGTTGCAGTTATAAATGGAAGGTTTATATTTGTTGACATTGTTGAAGAAAGTTCCTTCTTAGCCTTTTCAGCTGATTCTCTTAATCTCTGAAGTGACATCTTATCTTTTCTTAAGTCAACGCCTTCTGCCTTTGCAAACTCTTCTGCTAAATAATCTACTATTATATTATCAAAGTCATCTCCACCTAGTCTGTTGTTACCAGCTGTTGCAAGAACTTCGAATGTTCCATCTCCTATTTCTAGTATAGATACGTCGAATGTACCTCCACCTAAGTCAAACACCAAAATTTTCTTTTCTTGGTCAAGCTTATCCATACCATAAGCAAGAGATGCTGCTGTTGGTTCATTTATTATTCTCTTAACGTCTAAACCAGCTATCTTTCCTGCATCCTTTGTTGCCTGTCTCTGAGCATCTGTAAAATAAGCTGGAACTGTTATAACAGCTTCAGTTACCTTTTCTCCTAAATAACTTTCTGCATCTGCTTTTAACTTCTGTAAGATTATTGCTGATATCTCCTGAGGAGTATAATCCTTACCATCTATATTTACTTTATAATCAGTACCCATATGAGTTTTTATAGATGTTATAGTTCTATCAGCATTAGTTACTGCCTGTCTCTTAGCAGGTTCTCCTACTAATCTTTCTCCATCCTTAGTAAAAGCTACTACTGAAGGAGTTGTTCTCATACCTTCATTATTAGGTATTATTACTGGTTCACCACCTTCTAATACCGCTACACATGAATTTGTTGTACCTAAATCTATACCTATTACCTTTGACATAATATTACCTCCAATTTTTCTTTTTATTATACAATTAATATTTTAAAGTTAGCAGGAAACTCTTACCATTGTTGCTCTAAGAATTTTATCTCCTAGTGAATAACCTTTTTGCATTACCATTGTTATTTTGCCTTCATCATGTTCCTCACTAGGCTCCTGCATTACTGCCATATGCATATTGTGATCGAAGTCACTTCCAATCTCAGCAGGTATTTCTTTCATTCCCGCATCAGCAAGTGCATTCATCATTTGTTTGTAGACCATTTCTACACCTACATATAAAGAGTTCTCTTTATCTTCAAATGAATCAAGAGCTCTTTCCATATTATCAATTACAGGAATCAAGCTAGTCATAACTTTTTCATTCGCATATAATCCAATAGTTCTTTTTTCTTCTGCTGTTCTTCTTCTATAATTTGCATATTCAGCATTTATTCTCATATATGCTTCTTCCTGTTCTTTTAATTTATTTTCAAGACTTTTTATCTTGAAAGCAGGCTCACAATCTATATTTTCATCATTGCCCTCTATTGTTTCTTCTAATATTTCTTCTGTATCAGTTTCTTTCTGAGAACAATCATTCACTTCCTTTTCTTTTTCATCTATGTTTTCCATCTTTTCTTTATCCAAAACACACACCCCTTTTCAAGCTGCTTATTATTTATTATTAAGAAGCAGACTCATATAATTTAATATTGAATATACTTTCGAATAATCCATCCTAGTCGGGCCTATAAAAGATATTTTTCCATGAAGATTATCGGAAACATTATATGTCGCCGTTACTATACTTAAGTCAGTACTCAACTCATCCCCATCATTCCCTATTACTATGTTAAGATTATCCTTTTGTATACCTTTTACACCAATCATTTTTGCTATGCTTTCTTTTTCTTCCAACATATTTAAAAAGGATCTAGCCTTCACCATGTCATTAAACTCTGGATAATTAAATATATTGGTTGCACCAGTCATAGAAATTTTATACCCATCACTATCTACCACATTATTTAGTAAATATACGAGGTCATCAACTATTTCTGAGTATTCACCTATTTCAAACTTAATATATGAAATCATATCCTCATCTAAATCACCTATCTTCATTCCCTCAAGTTCATTTGAAAGCCTAGAAGATATAACATTTAATTTAGCTTGTGGAAGTTCTACAGTCGTTTCAAACTCTCTACTCTTTATTTCGCCTTCTTCTGAAACTACTATCAATAGTATTTTTTCAGCAGATAGACTTACAAGCTGAATATACTTTATCCTATGAGACTCTACACCTTTATCATAAACAGCTATTGTTGTATAGTTTGTCATGCTTGATAGTATCCTGGATAACTCCGAAATGAAATCATCTGCCTTATCAAAATCATTTCTTATACATCTTTGAAGTATCTCCTTCTCATGATCTTCCAGTTCATGATCGCTCATAAGTGAATCAACATATAGCTCATAGCCTTTTTGTGTAGGTATTCTTCCAGCTGAAGTATGCGGCTGAATTAAATAGCCCATTTCTTCAAGATCTGCCATTTCATTTCTTATTGTTGCTGCTGATATACCTAAATTGTATTTTTTAGATATAGTTCTTGACCCAACTGCTTCAGCCGTCTCAACATAATCTTTAACTATGGCCTTAAGTATATTTAATTGTCTATTTGTAAGATCCATAGCATCACCTTCTTTCAAACTTGAACCTTTTCGTTGTTATCACTCATCGATTAGGAGTGCTAAAAACTTTCTAATATTGTTATAACATTTATTAGATACATTGTCAACTATTTTTTTTATTTTTTTTATAAATATTTAAAAAACACACCTATAAATTTCAAATAACGATTTTGCGCTATTAAAATCTTAGATGTGTCTTCTATATTATAATACTTGCTTAAGGAAGCATATATTCTCTATATTAATTTTCATTTTTTACCATTCCTCTAGTAAATTGGGCTAAAAAAGATTTTGGCATTTTTGATATAAACAAAACTACCATTAAACAAGATACTGGCTTATCAACTAAATTGCTTAATATTCTTGGTATAAATGCTGCAGTAAATATTTGCTGTCCAGATTTTATAAGTATTCCAACTAATAAATCTGCTCCACTACCACTTAATCCTCCAAACATTAAAATAGCAATAGGTGTTCCTATTAGCGGACATACAAATGCTAATATTATACCTGTTATTATAGCCTCTTTATAGCCAAATTTTTTCTTTTTTGCTACATAACCTACTATTAAGCCAACAGCCATATTTACAAGTGCAAATGGTATATTGGTTGGTGAAGTTGTAACTCCAAGAACAAGATTCGTTCCACCACCTATTAACATGCCCCAAAGTGGTCCAAGTATTACAGCTCCTAAGATAGTGCCTACTGTATCTAAAAATAAAAACGGTATATTTAGCATGCTTACAAATGTACCAAATACAATATTTACAACTATACATATAGCACTAAAAGTTATTTTTCTAGTATTTGAATTCATAAAAACCTCCATATATTAATATAATTATAGCTTAACACACTTTATATTTTAAATTAAATACTTTATTCCTATATGTATATTTCATTAAATAGTTTATTTCTATATATCTTTTAAACTTCAAGTATTAATGCTAAAATTTTACTAGGAGGTTTTTAATATGAATAAAAAATTAATTATACTTTCTCATTGTATCCTTAACTCATATTCAAAAGTGGAGAATTTTAAATACACTCCTCCGCAAGATAAATTAGTAAAGGATTTATTAAATTCTGATTATGCTATAATGCAACTTCCTTGTCCAGAAAATATTGTATATGGTAATAAAAGATGGGGACATGTAAAGGAACAGTTTGATACACCTTTTTATAGAAAAGAATGTAGAAAGTTATTTGAACCATATCTTTTACAAATTAAAGATTATATAAAAAATAATGTTTCAATAGAGGGAATAATTTCTATCGAGGGTAGCCCTAGTTGTGGAAATAGCTTGACTTGTAGTAGTAAAATATGTCTTGGAGAACTTTCATCTAATCCTAATCTTTCTACTTGTATTTCTGATATAAAGATGATAAAAGGACGAGGCATTTTCATGGAAGAAATGGTTAGCATTCTTAGAGAAAATGATATAAACATAGCTATTTGGGAGCTTGATGAAGAAAACTATACCTCATTAGATAATTTAAAAAAAATTTCGATATATTAATGTTATACTTTTTGTTAGCCTAAACAAACTTACTAAACCTATTCATATAATTAATAATAAGATAAGCCCTTATAAAGGGCTTATCTTATTATTAATTTATATGTTTTTTTATCAAAAATAAGTCTTATAGGAGGAAAATATTCCTCCTATAGACTTCTCAAAAAATATTTATTCCTATTTTACAAAATCATTTTTCTTTAATATTTCTTCAGCCTTAGCAAAATTTGCTTCAGATATTAATACAACAGGGCCAGTACAACCCATACCACTTTCAGCGTATATAGATTCTTTCCATAATACTTGTACAGCATCTTCAAGGTCTAGTATATCTATACCTGCTATTGCTTCAGTAACAACTTCTTTTGGAGGAGCTGCTACTTCTTCTGATGCTTCTTTAGGAGCCTTTTTAGCCTTTATAGCATCGATTTCTTTATCAAGCCCTGCCTTTACAGCACTCTTAAATTCATTTCTAGCTAGTTCATTAACTTCTCCCTTAACTATATCATATGCATATTTTAAGGCATTAGCAACTACTGGGCTTCCACTCGCTCTTGATAAAATAAGAACTCTTCTATCGTAATCTGAACCTATACCTGGACCATATCCATAACCTTGAGCTTCAAAATCTCCACCAGTATTAAATGAAGAGAATACTTTCATTAGAAGGTTTCCTGTTAAAGTATCTGTAACCATAACATCTGGAACACCTATTAATAAATCATTTCCTCTCATTACAGCTCCACCATCAGCTCTCATAGATTCTGCAAATTCGAATTTATATCCATTTTCTTTTAAGTTTATAAGAATTTTTTCTACCTGTCTTGCACCATCAAGATTCAATATACCTACTGTAGGATTTTTTCTTCCGCATGCCTTAGCAGTAGCTATACCTGAAATAGCATTTCTTACCATAGCTTCAACTCTATCAGTAGCTGAAGTACCGGTAGTAGTTGCTAAAAACATTTCACGTCCTCTTCCTGGAGCAATTACTCTCCCTACTGTTGAAACACCTATAGGAAAATTATAATGCATTGTTACGCATGCATCTATTTCTTTAGAATCTAATAGTTCTTCCATTTTGCTGTACATTTCATCTTCAGTTTCTACTTCATAAGACTTGAAATCATCGTCGCCCTTTCCAATAAGAACTATTTCAAACATTCCATTATTAGCTAATCTGGCACCTTCTATTAAGTTCTCAGATCCGTGTTCACTTCCAAGTGTAGTTAAACCTACTCTAATTTTTTTTCCAAAGTTACCTGTTTCAATTGCTTCTGCAACTTCTAGTAACGCATCAGATATTAATTTGTTAGACATACCTACACCCCCTATTCTTCTATCATGTCTAGGGCAATTTTTCTCATTGATTCTGCGATTATCTTTCTTATTTCATCCTTAGATATTGAAGATTCTTCTTCTACTGCACCTGGGTTTCTTTCTACTATGAAAGATATACCATCAAATAAGTTAGTCATTCTACCTAGGAATAAACTACCCTTACCTACTATCATAGCTCTATTTCTGTCGCCACTTGTTAAGTCATCAATTAAGAATCCTATATAAGGAACTCCTGATGGAATATGTCCTTGAGTAGGAGCCCATCCTGGAAGACCATGACCTTCTATAAAACTCTTTAATTCTTTCTTTTCTATTTCGCCTCTCTTTGCAGCAAGAGCACCTATCATCTTGTAGTTTGCTTCTGGAACATTACCTGCACCTGCTGGCTTAGTAATGTCAGGATTCTGCATTTCAACAGAATATACATCTACATCAGGTATCTTAAGACCAGCTTTATCTAGTCCCTGAGTTATTAGTGAAGTCATAACAGCCTGTGGAGCTGAGCCTGTTCCTACAGTATGCTTACCAACTAAATCAGTTCTTATTATTGGATGAACGCCGTCATTTTCAGATATTAATACAGCAAATCCACCTACAACATCTTCAAGTACTGGTAACCCTTTCTTAACATGGTCCTTTGCATTCATTCCAAGCTTAGCAGAAGCACCACCAGCAACTACCATTACATTTTTATGAACACCAGCTTTTACTAATGCCGCAGCATTTATTAATGCATGAGATGGTCCAGCACAGAATCCTCTTGTATCAGAACCACTTGCATTTACTAAACCAGCCATTTCAGCTATTGACTTGGCAAAGTTCCCTCCACCTCTCTGGTTCATATCACCACAAGCTTCTTCAGAGCACTCAATTACATAATCTATTTCTTCTTTTGCTATATCAGAGCTTCTTAGCAATTCTAGAGCAGATATTACACCTGAAGCCTTAACAACAAGATTTTCAAACATAGTGTGAGCATTTAAATTAACATCAACATCATGAGCTCTCTTTACATAACCAACTAATTTATCTTCGTGATAAAGCCCTTGTGCAACATGATTTTCTATTAATTCTTCAGCACCAGATATATCTTCACCCTTTAGCTGGTGGAAAAATGGCTCTAATTCTTTATAATTTTCTTCTATTTTTCCTCTTACACTATTTACAAATTCTTCTGAAAGTTTTACTAGTTCGAAAGCATCGCAAACTTGCATCAATGCAATAAATTCATCCTGTGGAACTATTTGACCAAATTTACCTTTTCTTTCTCCCTTGTATTCTATTTCGCACCAAGGAAGTTTCTTATCAGCAAGAGCTTCTGGTCTTTCATTACCAATGTAAACCTGATTTGGTATGTAGTTAACTACTTCTTCATAACTTCTAATTCTGCTTCCTACTTCTTTAAGAAACTCTGAATCTGGGTTTATTTCTTGTTCAACAGTACAAGTAGTACCATTCTTTATTATCATATCAGGAGTATGAACTAAAACATATCCTGCTCCTCTGAATACTGGGAATGACATAATATTACCTCCAAATTAAATTTATATTCATATTAATATTGGTACACCTATACAAAGTAGGTGTACCAATAATATTAACAGCTATAATCTTTTATTAGTCTTCAAATACAGTCTGTCCGTCAACTTCAGTATTTAATGCCTTTAGAGCCTTTTCAACTAACTTTCTTCTTAGAGCCTTTTCTTCATCATGATCTAAAGCAGGGTTTCCAAGAGGGTGAGGTATAGCTATTGTTGGAACTATTCTGTTAGCACCAACTGTTAATGAAATAGGAACAACTGTACACATATGTACTACTGGTAAACCAGCTCTTTCTATTTCCTTTACCATCGTTGCACCGCAACGAGTACAAGTACCTCACGTAGAAGTCATAATAACTGCGTCTACACCATCAGCTATTAACTTCTGAGCATATTCTGCAGCAAATGCCTTTGCAGATGCAACAGCAGTACCATTACCAACAGTTGTATAGAACTTGTTGTGTAACTCTCCTATTACTCCTTCTTTTTCAAGATCTCTTAAAACATCAACAGGAAGAACTCTATCCGCATCTTCGTTAGCATATGATGGGTCATATCCACCGTGAGCTGTTTCCCAACCTTCTTCAGTAAGGTCCATTACACCAGATATATCATATTCACCATACTTAGTAGCATTTGATGACTCTATTCTATCAGGGTTGCCTTTTGGAACAATACCACCTGATGTACAAAGCGCTATCTTGCACTTAGATAAATCCTTAACTGCTGGATTTGGATCTACTCTATCGAAGTTTGGCATTGGATATTCTGTTACGAATTCTTCTCCATTTATCTTCTTTATTAGCATATCAACAGCTCTCTTTGAACCTCTTTCTTCAGCAAAATAGTTTACTCTTACACCTTTTTCGATGTATCCTTCTTCTGCTGGAGAACCTATTTCTTCACCCTTAGCTAACTTAGCTCCTAGGCTAGCTATCTTTGGAAGAGCTTTTCTCATTCCAGCTGCAGAATTTGCTGTTTCAACTATATATAGTTCCTTCTTATACATATCTGCACCTGGGTTTTCAATGTACATACCTGTTAAACAAGGTATATTTAACTTATTCTTAACAACGCTAGTTATTGTACCACAAGCAACACCATATCTACCTGCATTAAATGCTGGTCCAGCTATGAATAATTGTGGATCAAATTCCTTAATCATTGCTAAAACTTCTTCGCTTGCTTCATCTATATTTTCATTGAAATAACTATCACCACAAACAACTGTAGCAACTATTTCAAATTCATCACCTAATTTTTTGCTTAACTGCATACTAACTGGAGGAAGTTCCTTTAAAACCGCTGGTTCAACATCGGCCTTTTCTTCTCCACCTATTCCTGCAAAGAATTGGTTTACATAATGAACTACTCTAATCTTTGACATTATTCTACCTCCTATAGAATTCTATAAATACTTGCAGAATTCTTCTCTAATTTCTGACATTTCTTCAACTATTTCATCACAATCTAAAACCATTTCCATCATACCTACTTGTTCTTCGTAAACATCTTCGTCGAACTGTTCTTTTATAGGTTCTTCAACAACGTGGAATACGCTTAATCCTAATTCTACACCTGCTAGTGGTCCAGCAAAAGTTGGATCTCCTGCTGTTACTGTTTCAGCTGCAAGACCTGCAGCTTCGGCTTCAGCGGCACCTAATAATACCACAACATTTTCAGCTCCGAATTTTTCGGCAGCATCCTTAACTCTGTTCTGGTTTTCTAGGTCCATAGCCCCAGCAGCTGTTCAGACGAAGCATTCAGTAGATGAGAATACTACTTCAACACCGTCAACTGTTTTTACACATTCTTCGATAGCAGGACCTGGTATACCGTCTCTGTCACCGATTATTATAACTTTTTTATTCTGTAAAGTTGTCATAACGATTATCTCCTTTTTTATATTATTTTGAATACTTGTTTTCTAGAATTTCAAATAAGTGTATTCATCCTAATTTGAAATTTTATTATAAAGATTTGCGAAATATGTCTTCTAAATTAGAATGTCTTAGCAGATAAATAACCAAATCCTGTTTCATTTGTTGCCCCAGTTATAGTCTGGATTTCACACTCTATAGTTCCATCTTCTCTTAATGAATGTTCGTTACCACCAGCTATGATATTAACATATTCAATATGTCCAATTACTCTATCCATTTTTGGAAGAACAACATATTCATTTGCATTTCCACCAGTAACAACTGCATCTGCCTTAGCGTCTGCATCTGCTAGTGACTGAGAAGCTCCGTCTCTACCTGCATATTCATCTGTAACTATAACAGTCTTAACTCCTTGGTTTTCTATCTTCTTGCAGTTCATTATTAAGTCAGTATCCGGATTACCGAATCCTTCCTGTGAAACAATAGCTGCGTCTAATCCTAGGTATTTACAAAGTTTAGATGACCAGTTAGAAGATCTTTCCTTATCAGCTAAATAAACATTTTCATTTGTTATTATTACACCTAAGAAATTGATGCTCTTTCCATGTTGTGCATATAATTCTTCTATAACACCATTGTTTAGATGAACATATGTTGGGTTCTTGTCACAAGCAGAAACACAGTTTCCTGAAACAATAGCACCATCCATAACTTCAGTTGGATATAATATAGTTGGAACAATCTGCTTAGCATCTACTCCGTATACATATGTATCATGTAGCAATCCCTGAGTTTGTAGCATATATACATATCCTACTTTTGGTAATTCAGGATATTCTGCAATCTGTTCTAGTAATGGTTTAGTTTCAAAAGTTTGAACTTCTTCTGGTTCAAGATCTCTTGCTAATTCTCCAAGATATCTTGCAGCCTTGAATCCTAAGAATCTAACAGCCTTTTCATGATCGTGCTGCTTAACACCTTCCTTAGGTTCTGCTATTACTACTAAATTTACTGTCTTTGAGAATGGAGTGTATTTTGCTCCAAGACCCTGCATATCTATGATACCTTCCTGGAAACCAACTATTTTACCAGTTGTTACAACTGCCATACCCTTTAATACGTGAGTTCTTCCTTCACCAACAGTTTCAACTTTTGAAAGTACACCAGGGAATATTCCTCCCTTACCTTCTACCTTAACTCTTGGTTCAATTACATCCTTAACTGGTGTTATTCTTACACTTTCACCAGGTCTAGCGATGTCTAAATCAACTGTTGCAAGATGTTCATCTTCCCATATTGCATTGATCATTTCTTCTTTGTTTACATATAAAACACCTTTGTCTATCTTCGTAACATCTGAGAACTGGATGTCTTTAATGAAGATTTTGCCTATTTCAAGACGCATAGGGTTACCTCCTATAAAAAATAATTTTGTATAATACACTTGATTAATATAAAAATAAATAATTTATCTTGACCCAGTCAAGGATTGAAAAACAACCCTTGACTGTCGTCAATTGATTGTCTATTAAATAAGTAGATGCAATACTTATTTAACTGTAAGTGGATAAACTATTTAGTTTTTAGTAAAACTTTTTTATCATGGCTTCGATGTTAGCTATATTAGCATCATCTTTTGTTATTTCTTCAACCTTTTCGCCATCCTTGTATATAGTCATTGTTGGTAGACCAAGTACCTTTTGCTTGATTGCAAGTCTTCTTGCCTTTGTTATATCCATAGAACAGAACTTAATCTTATCTCCGTACTGTTCAGCTAACTTATGTACATCTGGCATTAATGCCTTACAAGGTTCACATCCCTGACTCCAAAAGTCAACGAATATGTATCCTTCACCCTGTAGTACTTCTTCTTCAAAGTTTTCTTTTGTTAATTCTAACATTTTCATTACCCCCCATTTAATATGTAATACTACTTAAAAAGTAGCTTGAAAGCTATATATTAAAATTATAAAACTTGTCTAAACTTAGAACTTTTCTGCTATGTATCTTTCTGCCATTACTGCTGCTGTAGCACCATCACTTGTTGCTGTAACAACCTGTCTAACAGCTTTTTGTCTACAGTCTCCTGCAACAAATACCCCTGGTATCTTTGTAGTTGTATCATCTGTAGCTATAAAATATCCTGCTTCATCACAGTCAAGTACATCTCTATATAATTCAGTCTGTGGTACATATCCTATAAATACAAAGCATCCAAATGTTCCATCTTCTTCATCTGCAAAGTATTCAGTTATTTCTCCTGTAATCTTATTCTTAAATACTATTGATTCTAATATTCCATCGCCTTTAACTTCCTCTACTACTGTATCTAGTAAGAAATCTATCTTTGGATTTTCTTTTGCCTTATCAAGAGCTATAGGCGCACATCTGAATCCTTGTCTTCTATGAACTATTGTTACTTTTCTAGCAAATTTAGTTAAGTACTGAGCTTCCTCAATTGCACTATCTCCACCACCGATTACGAAAACTTCAAAATCTTCAAAGAAATCAGCATCACAAGTTGCACAGTAAGAAACTCCCTTACCTATTAGCTCATCTTCTCCTGGACAACCCATTTTTCTTGGATTAGCACCTGTTGCTACAACAACTGCCTTAGTTTTATATTCTTTATCTGCAGTTCTTATAGTTTTTATATCTCCTTCAAAATCAAAAGAAACTACTCCTCCTCTTTCTATCTCACAACCGAAAGCCTTTGCCTGCTCAACCATTCTAGCAGTAAGTGTAGGACCACTCGCATTTTCTATTGATCCAGGATAATTATCTACTTGGTGAGTTATTACTATCTGGCCACCATTTTTTTGTTTTTCTAGTATAAGAGTTTTTAATTTTCCTCTTGCACCGTATAAACCTGCTGATAAACCAGCTGGACCACCACCGATAATTATTAAATCATAAATATTTTCCATAATGTACCTCCACACATATTTATAATGTTAATTGATTAACTATACTTTTTCAGAAAAGTTCAACTTAATTATACAATCAAGTAAACTTCTATATATTAATACTTTATTAATATCTAATTTATAAAACTATAAATTCTAGTCATTTATTATTCTAGAAATCGTCTTACTCATCAAATCGTAATCTATAACTCTAAAATCATCCTTGACTCTCTCAGTCCAATTAGGAGTAAGTTTATTTTTTTTAAATTTTTCTGCCGTTTGGATAGCATCCTCTATCAAACTCAATGAATTAAAATCAAGTTGACTTCCAGGTTTTAATACCATAGTTCTGTAAATTGTTTCATTAGGTTTTACACTCCCATATAGAGGATGAGTTAGCAATTCATAACCACTATGTATCAAATCTCTTGCATGTTGAAGAACTCCTATATAATCTTTTTCTAAAAATTCAACTTCCATCCCTTTAGCTAATAGTTCATTTTCAATTTCAATAAATTTTTTGTTATTTGTTACCAAAAGCATTGTAATCACCTTTCATACACTATTTATTTTAATGCATTATTTAGTACGTACAAAACTTTTCTAAAACCAACAAATGTTTTCCTGTTAATTAAATAAATAAAACTTTTTTTTGAAAACTTATATATTAATTATAGTGTTGCATAAACAACTTTTTGCTAATTTAAAAAAGAGGAAATAAAGTTGTCCTTTATTTCCTCTGTCATCAACGTTTTCAGAGACACGTCCAATTCTACTACTTTTACCTGAGAAATTCATAATGCTCCTTGACATGAAACACTACTTGTCCCTTCGGTGGCTAACGCTCTCTCATAGAATCTTCTTCCGTCAGTATTTATATGTTTAATTATTATACAATTAACATCCACCTTGTAAGTTTATTGTACACACTTGATAATAAAAAATCAAGTCCCAATTCAAACAATTTTACAACATCAAGTCTAAAATTATAGTATTTGAAATTTCTCTTCCAGACTGTGTCAATTTTATTACTTCCTTTGCATTTTCCTTACACAATTCAATATAGCTCTTTTTTTCATATTTATCAATAGTTTTCTTAATAAATTTTTTCGATATCTCATTTTCAATATCATCTATAAGTGAAAAGCTTATACCTTTACTTGTTCTTAAACCTAGCATTATTTTCTCGTTAAAAATATCATTATCCATCAATTCTTCCTCAAATTCTTTTGGGAAAACCTTGCTACAAGTGAGTTTTCGATATTCATCTAATGTCTTTACATTTGTATATCTCTTCCCATTTATATAACCCGATGCTGATACTCCTATTCCAAAATATTCATCACAGTCCCAATATTTTAGATTATGTTTACACTCAAAACCTTCCTTCGAAAAATTCGATATTTCATATTGTTTATATCTATTCTTAGCGAGATATTCAGCAGTATATCTATACATTTTTACATAACTATTTTCATCAAACTCACTTATTTCACCATGTTCATACTTTTTATAAAAATCTGTTCCTTCTTCAATAATCAACGAATATGCAGATATATGCTCTGGTTTCTTCGAAACTACAAACTCGAGAGTTTCTTTCCAGTCTTCGAATGTTTGTCCGTGAAATGCAAAAATTAAGTCTACATTGATATTGTTAAAACCAAATTTTCTAGCATTATCATAACTTTCTTCAAATTCCTTTAAGGTATGTATTCTCCCCATAAATTTTAAATTTTTTTCTTGTATTGCTTGTAACCCTATGCTTAGCCTATTCACTCCACTTGATTTTATTACTTTTAACTTTTCTACATCAAGCGTTCCCGGATTAGCTTCAATTGTGTACTCTTCAAGCTTACTAATATCTACTCTCTCAGATATTATCTTAAATAATCTTTTCAACTGCTTCGCATTCAGTAAACTTGGTGTCCCCCCACCAATAAATATAGTCTTTATCACTTCATTTTTAATGCTATACATTTCAATTTCATTCTCTAGAGAATCTAAATATCTATCTATTTCATCTTTTGCAGCTACATACGATGTAAAATCACAATAATTGCATTTTTTTGCACAAAAAGGAATATGTATATATAATCCTCTCTCTTTCATAATTAAGTATCCTTTCTCTTTGCCTTAGACCTAATTTTAAAATCTATAAAAACTAGGCATTTTTTTCTTTTATATAATATTATTCCCCAAATATATAAATTTAATAGATCAATTTAAGTTAATATTGATATTTAAAACTTTAATTTTCTTTCGTTAAAAAATAAAGCTGTCGACAATAAGCCAACAGCTAATAAATAATTTATACCCTCTAATATATTATTTATATATTGCAGTAACCAACTACTGTGTAATCAGATGGTATTCCATAATCTTTATCCAACTTGTCAAATCCCCATTTAGAATCAAACATAGTAACATCAAGAATTACACCAAAATAAAGCATTACTATCCCTGCATCAATTCTATTTACATAGCTACCTTCATAATTTTCATTATTTATAGCAAGTATGACACGGCCACCATCTACTATAAATCTCCATGGTTGCTTATTCAAAGCTGAAGGTGCCATTCTTGCATATGAAAAAGCATCAAGAAGTGCTCTTTCTTCAAGAGCTTCAGGTGTTGCAGAATTTCCCCACTTATCTATAAATACCATTTCTTCAACTCCAATTCTTTCAGAAGAGTCTTGGCTTATTGAAACTTGAGATTTTGAATAATTTTCTCCTGTCTTTGTTGCACCTTCTATTTTCTTATTTGGTGAAGAATATCCAAGTGCTATAAGTGCAACTACATCTTTATCAGACTCTATTCCTAATACAGATTTTATCATATTTCCATCTGTATATGAAACCCAACAACTATCAACGCCAAGATCTCTTGCCTTTAATATTGCTCTTTCACCTACATAACCAGCATTTTCTATACTCTGAGGGTGCTTTTCAGACAGTAAAACAAGATAATTAGGTGCCTCTATCATAACTCCCTGATATCCTGCTACTCCATATAATCTCTTATATGAATCCTCACCTGCAAAAAACTTAGTTTCTATTTTTATTTCAGAAACCAATTTTTTACAATCTCCTATAAATGCGTCTATTTCAGACAGTTTTTCTGTTTCTACAGCTGTTTCCTTAAAGTTTCTTACTGACTTTCCATTAACTATCAATGACTTATAGTCCATAATTTTACCTCCAAAATTACATAATTTTATAATTTTTAGCAAAAGCTAATAGTTTTTCTTTCTCATTTTCTTCAGGATTAAGTATCACATATTCAAGTATTTTTCCCAAAAAAAGCCCTATTTGTGGACCTTTTGCAATATTATTTTCTATGAGATCTCTTCCATTCAAATCAAGCTGAGACATAAAAAAACATTCTCCTGATTCTATTATATCATTAAATTGTCTAAAACATATAGTTGGATTAGCATTTTTTTCAATAAAGATTGAATATATAAGATATTTTGCTAATAAAATATCCCCCGCCTCATTTAAAATATACTTTATCAAGACTCTTTTTTCTTTAATCGGCATATTTTCATCTACTATTTCTTTATAGCTTTGATTATTGAATATTGATTGTAATTTAGCTGTAAGCTCTATATCTTTCCGCGAATATCTTAGTGTTTTTAAAACACTTTTTAGCTTATTATTTTCTAGATCTCTCAATACAAACATCCTTTTTAAAGCACTTTTTAGCTTTTTTTCATTTTCTTTGTTCAAATTATAAATTTCAAAAAAATACTCAACTTTTTCTGCCATTTCTAAGTTTTCATTTTTTAATTCTTCACTAAAAAGCCACTTTGACAGGCCCACTTGATTTAACATATATAACTTTTTAGAATCAAACTTTATAGTTTCTTCCAATTCTTTATTTATTCTTTCCATAGATATTTTTTTTATGTTATTTGCATTTTTAAGAATAGATTGAAATGTTTTTTCTTCTATTTCAAAACCAAGTTTTGCTGAAAATCGTATAGCCCTTATCATTCTAAGAGCATCTTCGTTAAATCGTTTGTTCGGATCTCCAACGCATCTAATTATTTTATTTTCTATATCTTCAAAACCATTAAACTCATCTACTAATCCTAGCCTTTTATTATATGCCATGGCATTAATAGTAAAATCTCTCCTAGAGAGATCGTCTACTATATCTTCACTAAATTCTACATTTTCAGGATGTCTCATATCCACATATTCTCCATCAATTCTATATGTGGTTAACTCATAGGCAACTTTATCTATCATTACAGTTACAGTGCCATGTTCTATCCCTGTAGGAATAGTCTTTTTAAATATTCCCATGACTTGCTCAGGTTTAGCATTTGTAGCTATATCCCAGTCATTTGGTATCCTTCCCATTATAGTATCTCTTACACAACCACCTACAATATAAGCTTCATATCCATTTTCTTCTAACTTCTCAATTATAAAGTTTGCTCCAGAATCAATATCTGGAGCAATTCTTTTTTCAAATATATTATTCAAACAAACACCTTCTTTAATCATCCAGTTTAAGAACAGACATAAAGGCCTTTTGTGGAACTTCTACACTTCCGATCTGACGCATTCTCTTTTTACCTTCCTTTTGCTTTTCAAGAAGTTTTCTTTTTCTAGATATATCTCCTCCATAGCATTTAGCAAGTACGTCTTTTCTATAGGCTGCAACTGTTTCTCTCGCTATAATTTTATTTCCTACAGCTGCCTGTATAGGCACTGGGAACTGATGTCTTGGTATTTCTTCCTTTAATTTTTCACACATAGCCTTTCCTCTTATATAGGCTCTTGATTCATGAATAATAAAACTCAAGGCATCTACTTGTTCTTTGTTAATAAGTATATCCATTTTAACAAGATTAGATGGTGTATACCCCTTCATTTCATAATCTATTGATCCGTAACCTCTTGTTCTTGATTTTAAGGCATCAAAGAAGTCATATATTACTTCATTAAGAGGTAATTCATAGTGAAGCATTACCCTAGTTTCATCCATGTATTCCATATCCTTCATAGTTCCACGTCTTTCTTGGCAAAGCTCCATAACTACACCAACATAATCTTTAGGAACTATAATATCACTGTTTACTATAGGTTCTTCAATAATATTTATTTCTGATGGCTCAGGCAGATTAGCTGGATTTTGTATCATCAATACCTCTCCATCTAACTTTGTAACCCTATATATAACTGATGGTGCAGTTGTAATAATATTAAGATCAAATTCTCTTTCTAATCTTTCTTGAATTATTTCCATATGAAGAAGTCCCAAAAATCCACATCTGAATCCAAATCCCAACGCAGCTGAAGACTCTGCTTCAAATTCAAGAGCAGCATCATTTATTTGTAATTTTTCTAAAGTATCTCTTACATTTTCATACTTTTCTCCTTCACCTGGATAAATACCACAATACACCATTGGAGTTGCTTTTTTATATCCTGGAAGTGGTGCATCTGTTCTATTTTCTGCATCTGTAATAGTATCTCCTACTCTACAGCTTCTTATATCCTTTATACTCGCAGCAATATAACCAACATCACCTGCAGTAAGATCTGGTAACTCTGTAGGTTTCGGTGCCATAACGCCTACTTCTGTTACTTCAAATTTTTTCTTACTATTCATCATTTCTATAGTCATACCCTTTTTAACTGTTCCTTCAAAAACTCTTATGTAGGCTACAACACCTTTGTATGCATCATAATAAGAATCAAATATCAAAGCTTTCAGTGGAGCCTCTGAGTCTCCTTCTGGAGCTGGCACATTCTTCACTATATCCTCTAAAACTGATTCTATATTTATTCCGTTTTTTGCTGAAATTAATGGTGCCTCTGAACAGTCAAGTCCTATTAAATCTTCTATTTCATTCTTTACAAAATCAGGTCTTGCACTAGGAAGATCTATCTTATTTATTATCGGAAGAATTTCCAAATTTTGCTCTAAGGCAAGATAAACATTAGCTAATGTTTGTGCCTCTACCCCTTGAGCCGCATCTACAACAAGAAGAGCACCTTCACAAGCAGCTAAACTTCTTGAAACTTCATAATTAAAATCTACATGTCCTGGTGTATCTATAAGATTAAGGTGATATGTTTCTCCATCTTTAGCCTTATACAATAACCTTACATTCTGCAACTTAATTGTGATTCCTCTTTCCCTTTCAAGATCCATATTATCCAAAAGTTGAGATTTCATTTCTCTATCCGCTACTAAACCTGTATTTTGAATTAATCTATCTGCAAGAGTTGATTTTCCATGATCTATATGAGCAATTATACTAAAATTTCTCGTTCTACTTTGTCTATTTCCCAATTAAAATTCCTCCTTTTTAAAATTTACATAACTATACAATTTATATTTTACTTTAAAAATCAACTATCGTAAATAACAGAAAATGAATTATTAATTTTTTTATAGAATTTCAATTTTTTACTTGATTTTTATGTTTAACTCTGTTAAAATTATGTATGTTGATTATGAATTTATACATAAATAACAAGGAGGTGAAATGAATGGCAAATATTAAATCTGCAAAGAAGAGAATCGGTGTAATTGAAAAGAAGACTGCTCAGAACAGAGTTAGAAAGTCTCAGATAAAGACTGCTATTAGAAGATTTGATGAAGCCGTAGCTGCTGGAAATAAGGATGAAGCTCAGGCTAAGTTCCAGGCTGCTCAGAAGAGAATATATCAGGTTGCTTCAAAGGGAACAATCCATAAGAATGCTGCTGATAGAAAGGTATCAAAGCTTGCTAATAAGTTAAATTCTATGAACGCTTAATTATGCGAAACAATTTGATATCGACGGGTATCATTTATAATTGTGACTACGCAATATATAGATTATATCTTGTGTGTCAAACGTTTGAAAATACTAGATAAGGGATGAGCTTCCGTACGGAAGCTCATCTTTTTTCTTTATTAGATTTACATTTTTCTTATAAATAAAGCTTCTACTATCCAGTAAAATAAATATAAAAAAGAGTGTGATAAATGATTTTTACCACACTCTTTTTTATATGGTTCTTTGTCAACTGACGTTGATGAATAAAATCGTATAATTTTATGCGAC
>JAHHSS010000129.1 GCA_020025095.1 Peptostreptococcus sp. | reverse complement strand
ATATTAAAAATATTAAATTAATCCATAAATACTCCTTTCATTCACGATTTTTTCCTTAATAAAAAACTATATCTTAATAACTAAATTTACAGTAAGACAGTAAGATTGTTATTTTATTATCTCATATATTAGCTCTTATATAAAGACTCTATTATATATTTTTATTTCTATTTTAAAACATATCTTATAATAAAAATAATTTATTCTAGATAAGTATTTTGTTTGCTAACAAAAATGAACTTGAGCTTTAAATATATATAAAAAATGCAGCAATAGGCTTGCACACTATTACTGCATTTTGAAACTTTTATTTAACGATTTTTTCAATGTAGTTACAATCTACATCTATGTAATTTAGAAACAATAACAATCTCTCATATAATGGGTTTGCTTCTTCACCAAATTCTTTACTCAAAAGCTCGCCTATTTCTTCTACAGTTTTTTCACCGTCTACTTGTTTTAAAATAAAGCTCCCAAATTTATCAAGTTCTGTTTTTTTATATTTAGGTATTTTAAAACCAATTTTTCTAAATAATCTTTGTATCCAATGATTCTGTTCTTCAAGAACTATTATTGCTCCATTTTCATCTGTTTCATACATAAAATCATTATTTTTTTTATATATGATATTTAATACATCTTCATTTGTTTTCATACTAATCACTTACTTTTTATATTGTAACTATCTTTCTTTTTTCACCTTTGATGTCATTATAGGCAATAAAGTAAGTATACATAGAACAGCTAAAAGTATCAAAGCCATTCCATTTCCAGCGGCAAAACCACTTGGACCTTTTCCGCCTACAACATTTGTTATCTGTAAAATTATTCCTACCAAACCTATAATTGAACCACCTGCAACTAATCCAGATGATAAACTAATTCCATTTGATATCTTTGTATCTTTTTCTTCTTCAGATTTTGATGTTTTTTCTACTAATACACGAAGTAGAGCACCCACTAATATAATCATTGTTGTAGATACTGGTAAATAGAAGCCTATAGCTATAGTCATTATAGGTAAATGCAAGAAATGCATTACAAGCGCTATTACAATACCAACTAAAATCATTACCCAAGGAAGTTTTCCTGACATGATACCTGATGTTAATGTTGACATTAAGTTTGCCTGTGGTAATGCGAATGGTGGATTATCACCTGTTATAGCAAGTTTATCAGATAAAATAAGTATTGTACCAACGACAACAATTACACCGATAACACCGGCAAGAGCAAATGCCTTTTGCATTTCATTTTTACTTCCACCTACTATGAATGTAACCTTTTGCGACTGTGAGTATCCTCCTGCTATTGCTATAGCTACAACTATGAATGTTGAGAATAATAGAAGAGATCTATTATCTGCTAGGTTAGTCCATTTCATTATAACAAATACTAAAGTTGCTATTACTAGAGATGCTATTGTCATACCAGATACAGGAAGATTTGAAGTTCCTATCGTACCAGTCAAACGTCCAGCAACAATAACAAATAAACCTGCCAATATAAATGCCACTATTATACCTACTATTATCATAGCAATAGAGCTTGAAATCATAAATGCTCCTATAACTGTTGCTACTAGACCTGCAAGAAGTAATAATGTTTGTATTCCACCCTTTTCTTCGGTAGACTCAGAATTTCTAGCCTTTAATGTTTCTTTTACTGAAGATATTATAGTTGGTATAAGATTTATAGCACCTATAATACCACCACATAACATCATTCCTGCTCCGATATATTTTACATAATTTCCTGCAATGGCATTTACATCCATCTGACTAATCCCCATAGCTGGATTATTCCATACCTGCATGCCATCTCCTGCCATACTAGCAAAATAGCCAATTAGAGGCATTATACCAAAATTAGAAAGTATTGAGCCTGCAAACATTGTTACTGCTACATCAAGACCTACTATAAATCCTATCCCTAGTAATAAAGGATTTGCCTCAATCTCAAACTTAAATTTATAGAACTTATTTCCAACTAGACTAAATACAGTATTTGCAACATTCATAAATGATGAAGATAAAACTGTAATTAATCCACCTATACCGAATCCCATTCCCATAAATTTCATTGATTCACCACCATTAGTTGAAGCAACTAATGTTTCTGAAATGGCCATTGCTTCCGGATACATAAGCTTTCCGTGTTCTTCTACTATCAAGTAATTATGAACTAGTGACGCTACTCCAATACCGAAGAATACACCACCTACACCAACTGCAAATCCTTCTAAGAAGTTAACCTTAGCTCCTATTAAAAATACAGCTGGAAGTACAAATATCATACCACTAGCAACAGATTCACCACCACTAGCCATACCTTGAACAATATTTTTACCTAAAATGCCTTTCTTTTTTGCAAATGCCGCTACTAATGCGGAACCTATTATTGAACCAGGAATACCTGCTGCAACAGTAAGCCCAGCTTTCATTCCAGAGTAGGCAGTAGACGCACCAAATATCACGGCAAGAAGTGCACCTATAATTATAACTGCAAGATTTGCACCTTTTTTGTCTCCTGTTGATATATATGGAACATAGTCTTTACCAGACACACCTCCATAAGCTTCCTTTGGTAATTTTTTGTTATTACCACTCATAATAATTGCCTCCTTCTTTATTAAAAAATCTTAATCATTATAACATATCAAAAAAAATAATGCTACTACCTATTTTTTCTTATGAGATATTAAGTTTATTATGTTAAATTCTCTAAAAGCTTATAAAAAAAGGTTTTCTTTAGATAACCTTTTGTTAAAAAAAAGCCATTCTCCACTTTTATTTTTTCTGTGAAATCGTTTGTTGGAAGTTCCTAGAGGAAATTAAAGGTTTATATTTATGTGTTTTTTCCTCACAAAAATTTTTTATTGAAAATATCTTATAATTTACTCCTAAAAATAACAAAAATTTTTCAAAGCAATTTATTGATTTTATTTAAAATTAATAATGAATTTAGATAAAAACAATTATTTTCAAAAGAATTTTCTGTTTATTGCATA
>JAHHSS010000128.1 GCA_020025095.1 Peptostreptococcus sp. | reverse complement strand
CGGCAGTGTAGCCATAGAAGGCTAATTTACAGAAAAAATTCTATACACTCTTTTATTTTTATCTAGTTCTAGAACTGTATTTAGTAATACATTAGCACCCTTCCAGCAGCTTTCTACAGAAGTATGTTCTATTTCACAATGACTATGGCCACCATCACTAGGAACGAATATCATAGTAGTAGGCATTATATCTGCTACATATTGTGCATCGTGTCCAGGTCCTGAGTACATTCTCATATTAGAGTAGCCAAGAGCATCTACTGAATCTTGAACAGCATTTACAAATTCTTTATTAAAGTTTACTGTATTTCTAGCCCATAACTCTTTATAAGAAACATCACATTTTGCAAGTTCTTTAGGAATATTTTCTACTATCTTAACAACCTGTTTGATTACTTCAGGATCTTGATGACGAGCATCAAGAGTAAATTTTACATTGTCTGGAACAATTGTATGTACATTTGGATGGCAAAGTATTCTACCAGTTGTATACACAAGTTTACTATCTAGTTTATCAAGCTCAGCATGAAGGTAATCAAGTGCCTTAGCAGCTGCAAATAGTGCATCTCTTCTCCAAGGCATAGGAACAGTTCCCGCATGGCCAGCCTGACCTCTGAATTCAAATTCATAGTTAACCATACCTACAACACCTTCAAGAACCCCTATATCAATTCCATTCTGTTCAAGAACAGGACCTTGTTCAATATGAAGTTCTAGCATACCAAGACATTTTTCTGGATCTAATCTATTTTCTATATCTCCACAGAAGTCACTTTTAGCAAGAGCTTCTCCAAATGTAACACCTTCTACATCTGTAGATGCTAACATATCTTCTTTTTTAAACTTTCCACAAATAACACCAGAACTCATCATTGCAGGGTCAAAACGAGCACCTTCTTCATTTGTCCAAATCATAACAGTAATAGGATGTCTGTGAGGTATATTTTCTTTAACTATAGTTTCTGCAACTTCAAGTCCAGTAAGTACACCTAATATTCCGTCGTAGTTTCCTCCGTTTACAACAGAATCTGCATGTGATCCCATTACTATTGCTGGAAGCGAATTATCAGATCCTTCTAAAGTTGCATATATATTACCCATATCATCTATTTTTATATCTGCACCTAGTTCTTTTGTTCTTTTTATGAATTCATTTCTACCTTGTATGTCTGCATCTGAAAGGCATAGTCTTGTGATACCACCATTTCCAGTATCTCCAAACTTTGAATAACATAAAATTTTTTCTCCTAGTCTTTCCATATTACATTTAAACATGATTATTTCCTCCTAAGTAAGTGACAAATTTATTTACAAAATGTAAATTTAATATATCTAATAGTCGTATTTATATATCTTGACCTTTAATTATGTAAAAGTAACTATGTAATATATCGATTTATATAATCTCTATATTTTTTCTTTTAATTAGTTCTCCACGAGCATCTTTTCCTACATAATCTCCATCTTTTGCTATAAGTTCTCCTCTTGAAAAAGTTGCAACTGGATAACCCTTAACTTTAAAGCCTTCAAAAGTAGAATAATCTACATTTTCATGAAGCATATCTACAGATATAGTAAGTTCTTTATCTTCATCAAATACTACAATATCAGCATCTGAATTTACTGCTATTGTACCTTTTTTTGGATACATACCGAATATTTTTGCAGGGTTTGTTGAAGTAACCTCTACAAATTTATTTAAAGATATATTTCCTTCATTTACACCATAATGGTGTATAAGCGCCATTCTAGCTTCTATTCCTGGGGCACCATTTGGAATTTTAGAGAAATCATTTTTACCTAGTTCTTTTTGTTTCATAAAGAAAGGACAATGATCAGTAGCTATAGTCTGAATATCTCCATTTCTAATAGATTCCCAAAGAAGAGCATTATTCTTTTTGTTTCTTAGTGGAGGGCTCATTACATATTTTGCACCGCCAAAGTTTTCTTCATAGTAGTAATCTTCATTAAGAAGTAAATACTGAGTACAAGTTTCACCCATTGTAGGGAAACGTTCTGCTCTTGATTTTCCTATTTCATCTGCAGCTTCTCTATTACTAACGTGAACTATATATATAGGTGCATCAGTCATTTCTGCAAGTTTTATAGCACGGTTAGTTGCTTCTGCTTCACATTTTTGAGGTCTTGAAATAGCATGATAGATCGGGTCAGTTTTACCATCGTCTAAAAGTTGTTTTACCTTGTAAGTTATAGTATCGTAGTTTTCTGCATGAACACACACTAGACCCTTATTTTCTTTAGCAATTTGAAGTATTTCAAGTAGCCCTCTGTCATCTAATCGCATACCATCATAAACCATAAACACTTTGAAAGAAGGAAAACCACTATTTATAAGTTCTGGAAGCTCTTTTCTAGTGTTTTCATTTAAATTAGTTACAGCTAGGTGGAAACCATAGTCTATAACAGCTTTATTTTTTGCTTTATTGCTCCAAATATCAATAGTTTCACTTAAAGTTTTACCTTGAGGTTGAACGGCATAATCAATTATTGAAGTTGTACCCCCTATAGCTGCAGCCTTTGTTCCTGTTTCAAAGTCATCGCTTGAAAAAGTTCCCCCGAAAGGCATATCAAGATGAGTATGAACATCAATACCACCAGGTATTAAAATTTTTCCACTTGCATCATATGTATTAGGATCATCCAGAGAAGAGGCTATTTCTATTATTTTTCCATCTTTAATAGCTATATCTGCTTTATATCTGTCGCTAGCTGTAATTATAGTACCATTTTTTATAACTAAATCATAATTTGACATAACATTTCCTCCTATTGTGTTAAAAATATAAAAGAGTAATAATCTGATTGTCCGATAAGATAATAATCCTGTGAAAGCTATAAGCATTATTATTTTAAAAATTATTTATAAATAAAACTAGCAGTTAAATATAAATAAATTTTAAGTAAATGGTATGCAGTTTAAATAATACTTAAATAATGAGAAAATAAATTTATATTATTTTTGATTTGATTGATATGTTATCAATATATCACCAAAATAGTGAAATAGTCAATAA
>JAHHSS010000127.1 GCA_020025095.1 Peptostreptococcus sp. | reverse complement strand
TGAAATTTAAAAAACTTTTAATAAATTTATTCTCAATTGATATTATAAAAAACAATAATTGAATATATATTTTTTCTTTATATATTAATATTTACACATTTTTCATTAAGTACCAATTTTATCATATTCTCATTTGATTGTCAACTTGGATTTTTCATACACTTTTCGATAAAAAACATATTGCTAAATAGTATATTTCAGGAAGTTTTATTTACATATTTTCTCTAGTTATAAATTTTTTACTACTTTTCATTTTTTGGGGTATAAAGAAAAAATACTACAATTTTTGATGTTTTTCATCTTATTATGTAAAATATATATAATTTCTTTATATGGAATAATTATACTCTTTAAATAATAAAAAAAGCATAATCGTTTAACTAAACTTTTAAATTTAGTGAGACATGAATTTCAGACATCTATTTATAGGATTAAGCTGATGTTAATTGTCAAAATTGTAAATCAAAATATTAGGAGGACACTAAAATGAAAGGAAGTTTTTTAAAAGATTTCTTAATGATTTCTAACTTAGAAACGGTAGGATTTCTACTTTTATTAGCAATTATATTTTTTATTATTGCTAAGTTAATTAAACGATTTGATTATTCCAAGTTAGTCATGATTGGTACTGTCGCAGGTATTATACTTGGTTTAATAATTCAAGCTGTTTCTGGATTTTCTGATAATCCTATGAATATTAGTTTTGTATCAGAAACAACGAAATGGTATTCATTATTTGGAGGTGGATATATTGATATTATTAGAATGCTCGTAATACCTCTGATTATTGTTTCAATTATTCATGTTATTATTAATATGAATACAAACACAAATATTAGTAAACTTACTAAGTACACATTTTTAACCTCTTTAACTATGTTGGCCATTTCAGCTATTATAGGTTTTTCTCTTGCCTACTTCTTTAAACTTGGAGCTTCATCAAGTATAGAAACGGGAAAAAATATGATTAGAGAAACTAATAGTGTTGTGGATACTTTTAGGAAGATACTTCCTGCAAATCCATTCCAAGCTATGCTTGATTTTAATGTAATAGCAATAGTAATCGCTTCAGTAATAGTAGGTGTTTCAGCAAGATCAATAAGAAAAAATACAGAATATAAATTAGATACCTTTACCAAGTTGATAGATGATTTCCACAAAATTATTTCGTATATGGCAGATATGATTCTTGGTTTTATGCCTTTTGCAGTAGTTCCACTTCTTGCAAATACTATTGCTCAAAATGGGTTACAGGCTATAAAAGATGTTATATCATTTATAATTATTCTATATATAAGTATTATTATTATGCTTATTGTACAATCTATAGCACTTTTATTACACGGAATTAGTCCAATATGGTATTTTAAAAATGCTCTATCTACTCTAATCCTTGCCTTTACATCTAGGTCAAGTGTCGGTGTTCTTCCATCTACTATTACTACTTTATCCGAGAAACTATCTGTAGATGATGCAACTGCTAGCTTTGTAGCTAGTTTTTCAGCTACTGCTGGTATGCAAGGTTGCGCTGGAATATACCCTGCAATGTTGATA
Organism: Peptostreptococcus sp.; assembly: GCA_020025095.1. Taxonomy (GTDB): domain Bacteria; phylum Bacillota; class Clostridia; order Peptostreptococcales; family Peptostreptococcaceae; genus Peptostreptococcus. The sequence continues at coordinate 1,490 of JAHHSS010000127.1, read as the reverse complement.
GTTTTCGTTGCAAATACTGTTGGCCTTCCTATTGATTTCAGCCTTGCAGTTACAAGTATAATTGTTGTTTCAATAGGCTCAATAGGAATTGCCGGAATACCTGGAACATCGATTACTGCTGCTTCTGTAAGTATATCTGGTGTCGGTCTTAGTCAATATTTTGCTCTAGTAAATCCTATTATTGCTATTGACCCCTTACTTGATATGGGAAGAACTATGCTTAATGTTAGTGGTAGTATGACAAATGCCTTGATGATAGAAAAAATCATAAAAAAATACGAAAAATAAACTTCTTATACTTATGACATTATAAGCTTTTAAGCTTTACAATAATTCAGTGTTAATGGCAATAAAATAGGTTAACTAAAGAATATTAAGTTCTAAGAAGTTATCATTAACGCTATTTTTATTCATCAATTACATTTAACAAATAAATATTTTTTAAAAAGGCTGTAGCAAAATTGCTCCAGCCTTTTTAATAGTTTATATCTTATAAAAATTTTCTTGCTTTATCGATTACTTCCATTACTATTAAGGAATTTTCCATCATTTTATTAGCTTTTTCATAGTCTTTTTCTCTTATTATTCTTTCAAATTCAATAAATTCACTATGCATTCTATGCTCATATTTATTTTTATTTAAAGTTTCTTTTTCTTTACCCTTAGTAAAGATAGCATAAGAGCTACATTCATTAGTAGGTCTATCCATTGTTATAGTTGACTTACTTCCTTGAATTTGAACATGGTTATCACAATTCGATGATTTACTTGCAATTGCTAGACACTTAAATCCTGGGTATGACAAGTTTAATATTCCTGAGACATCTATATTATTTTCTATAATAGGACTATATTCTACATACTCTGGTCTACCAAATATTCCACATATAAAATGTATATTATATATATTTAAATCCATCAAAGAACCACCTGCAAACTTAGGATCAAATGACGGTGCAATAATCCCTTTTTTAAAGTTATCATACCTTGAAGAATATTGAGAATAGTTTGCGACTAAAAGTTTAATATCTCCAATTTCTCCACTTACTACTTTATTCTTTATTGAAATATAATTTTCTATGTATTGAGTTGTTATTGCCTCTATTAGTATTAATTTTTTTCTACTTGCTATTTCATTTAATTCCGCTAATTCATCATATTTTACTGTAAATGGTTTTTCACATATTACATTTTTCCCTGCCGCAAGAGATTTTTTGCAAGAATCAAAGTGTAGTAGGTTAGGAAGTGCTACATATATCGTGTCGATATCTTTATTTTTTAACATTTCATCAAAATCTGTATAATAATTCTCTATACTGTATTCCAATGACAAAGCCTTTAATTTTTCCTCTGACTTTTTAGTTGCACATATACCTTTTAATTCTATATTTATTTCTTTAAGTATCGGAAGAACTTCCTTTACAATCATCCCCGCCCCTAAAATACCTAATTTCATATTTAATTCCTCCTTCTAGTATTCTTAACTATAT
>JAHHSS010000126.1 GCA_020025095.1 Peptostreptococcus sp. | reverse complement strand
TTCTTTCGACCAAGAAGACTTTTTTATTACCATCAACGTTAAATATTATAGAACCCTTTTAAAAAAGATTATTCCCCTTACATTTTAAAAATAAAAAAACCGCTAGAATAACTAACGGTCAAACTAATATTTATATATAATTTACTATTTCACCTTTTTTGAGAGTTTCTTTTACATCAATAACTCTCTGATTTTCTGAACCTCTGTATTTCAGCTTTATATTTCTTTTATCTTTTTCGAACTGCCCATCTATCAAAACATCTGCACATTCTATCAAAGCCTTCTTTCTATCATTTTTTATCGCTTCTTCAAATAAATCTCCAGTCCACATCCATATATTTTTTTGAGGATACTCCAATTTTACGCGCTTTAAAAGGTTTAAAAGACAATTGTCCATTAACTGTTGTAGGGGCTCTCCCCCCAACACATTAATCCCAACCACCATAGGATTTTTTACATATTCCATAAATTCATTTTCCGATTCTTCAGTCCATTTTTTCCCATGTTCAAAATCTTGAAGTTCTTTATTGAAACAATCTTCACAATTATGTGTACATCCCGAAACAAAAATTGTCACTCTGACTCCAGGTCCATTTGTTACATCGTATTTTCTTATCTTACTATATCTCATTTATATTCTCCTAATTTTTGCTTTTACATATCTAAAAAGGGTACCTCGTTTTTTAAACTCTGTACCCTTTTTTTTCAATTTTTTCGTTTTAAATTTTTTCTTTGTTTTTATATTCGCTATATGTTTAAAATTTATTATTTTAAAATTATTTCTTATAAGTGAAGCACTCTATCCCCTATTTCTTGAGTACGACCCTTGTTCCAAAAGTTAGTTCCAATATACCCACAAGTACGTCTCATTACTTGCATTTCATCAGGATTTCTATTTCCACATGATGGACAATACCATTCAAGATTTTCATCTAACTGTATTTCACCTGTATAACCACAAGAATAACACACATCTGGTTTTGTATTAATTTCTGCGTACTGTATATTATGATATATAAAATTAATAATCTGCTCTACAGCATCTAAATTCTTACTCATATCTGGTACCTCTATATATGAGATGCATCCACCAGTCGATATTTCATGGAAAGGTGCTTCAAATTTTAGCTTACTAAAAGCATCTATTTCTTCACATACGTTCACATGATATGAATTCGTATAATAAAGCTTATCAGTTACACCTTCTATCTCCCCAAATCTAGCCTTATCTATTCTGCAAAATCTATATACAAGTGATTCTGCAGGAGTTCCATATAAACTAAATCCTAAATTTGTTTCTGCTCTCCATCTATCGCAAGCATCCTTCATATGTTGCATTACATCCATTGCAAATTTTTGTCCTTCAGGAGTTGTGTGACTTACGCCTAACATTGAATACACCATTTCATATATCCCAACATATCCAAGAGATAAAGTTGAGTATCCATCCATTAGAAGTTTATCTATCTTCTCTCCCTTGTTTAATCTAGCTATTGCACCATGCTGCCAGTGTATAGGCGATACATCTGATAAAGTACCTTTTAGCATATTATGTCTGCAAAGAAGAGCCTCTTTACAAAGCTCTAATCTTTGATCAAAGATGTTCCAAAACTGTCCCATTTTTCCTTCTGATAAAATAGCTATCTGAGGAAGATTTAAAGATATGACACCTTGATTAAACCTTCCATACCATTTATAGTTACCTTCTTCATCCTTCCATGGTGAAAGATGTGATCTGCAACCCATAGGCGGGAATGTACATCCTGCATAATTCTTTCTCATTATCTTAGCACTCTGATAATCTGGAACCAATCTTTTAGCTGTGCATTCAGCAGCTAACTTTGTTATATAGTCATATTTGCCACCTTCAAGGCAATTGTTTTCGTCCAATAAATATACTAACTTAGGGAATGCTTCTCCGACATTTTGACCTTTGTAGTTTTTCATACCCTCTAGTCTTTGGTGAATCATCTCTTCACATATTAATGCCATTTCTCTTTCATATTCACTACCTTCTTCAATTTCAAGGTATATAGTGGCAAATGGAGCTTGACCATTTGTTGTCATCAAAGTAGATAGCTGATATCTAATTGTCTGAACACCATCTTTAAGGTCTTTAAACATCATATCCTCAGAAATTTCTTCTGCCAGTTTTTCATCATTATATTTTTCAAGATATATTTTATAGAATTTATTCTTTGTTCTTCTCAAATATGGAGCAAGATGCTTTATAGTTATACTCTGACCACCATATTGATTACTCGCAACCTGAGCCATTATCTGAGTAGTTACAGTACAAGCAGTAGAAAATGATTTTGGACTTTCTACCATTTTCTCATTAATTACAGTACCATTATCTAACATATCCTGTATGTTTATTAAACAACAGTTAAATATTGGCTGAAGTGTATAGTCCATATCATGCCAGTGTATAGCTCCTTCATCGTGAGCTTGAACTATATGTGGTGGTATTAACTTTCTTCTAGCTATATCCTTAGATACTTCCCCTGCAATCAAATCTCTCTGTGTGGAACATATAACAGCATTTTTATTAGAATTCTCCATCATTATGTCCTCATTTGATTTCTTCATCAACTTCATGATTGATTCATCCGTAGTATTTACTTGTCTTTTAAACTGTTGAACTGCTCTATAACCTTCGTAAGCCCTAGCAGTTTCACTATGATCATAGTGAATAAGTCTATCATAAACATACCCTTCTATTTTGTATATTGTAGGTGTTTCATTTAACTCTAAAAAATAATTCTCGCAATCCTTTGAAACGGCATCTGCTATTTCTGGGTGGTAAATACCACTTCCATTTTTCATAGCTTTTTCTACTGCTATCCTTATTTTAGATCTGTCAAATGGAACAGATGTTCCATCTCTTTTAATTACATACATTAATACTCACTCACTTTCCTAAATACTTATCCTGCCCTCAAATTTTTCATAAAACAAAACAATTGAATTTTTTTTGAAAGCATATTCATTTATGATTAATTTTACATATGCATATGATAGTAAAATTATTTGTTTTTTACACATGAATAGCTCATAATAAATAAGAACATACAATCAATATTCTTTTTATAAGAACGCCC
>JAHHSS010000125.1 GCA_020025095.1 Peptostreptococcus sp. | reverse complement strand
ACAAGTGTGAAGTGTCTCTTTCTTTCTTCACAAACTTCACCTATTGCAAATGTTCTTGTAATATCTGTAGAACCTTCCATAAAGCCTGCACCTGTGTCAGATAGGTAGAAGTTTCCTTCTTCTATCTTTACATCTGTTTCAGGAGAAGATTCATAGTGACACATAGCTGCATGTTCACCATATGAACTTATTGGAGCAAAAGACTGCCACTTATAGCTTGGGTGCTCTTTTCTCAATGATTCTAGCTTATCACTTGCACTCATTTCTGTTGCACCTTCTTTAAGTGCATCATTCTTTAACCAATACATAAATTTAGCATGTGATATTGAATCCATTATTTCTGCTTTCTTTATATTTTCAACTTCTACTTCATTTTTCATTGCCTTAAATATAACTGTAGGATTCATTTCTTCAACTACTTTTACATCTTTTGATATATTATTGTATAGTGCATAGTTAAGTCTTCTAGGATCGATTAATACTGTATCTCCCTTACCAAACTTTTTAACATCTTCATAAATATCATTGTATGGCCTTAGCTCTACATTGTCCTTTGCAAGTATTTCTTTTATTTCATCACTAACCTTTGATTCTTCTATATAAAGAAGTGCTTTATCTTTAAGAACCATTGAATAGCACAAGATTAGAGGGAAAAATTCTACATCATTTCCTCTTATATTGAATAACCAACCTGAATCATCTAGAGTTGCTATAATATGAGCATCAGCACCGTGCTTTTTCATTACTTCTCTTACTCTTTCAAGTTTATGAGCTGTTGACTCACCTGTATATTTTTCTTCAAGATTAAATATTGGCTCCTGAGAAAGTGCTGGTCTATCTGTCCATATCTCAGCTATAAAATCGTTTTCATATGATATTTTACCGTTTTTTCTATTTACTATTTCATCATATTCTGCTCCTTCACCTACAGATACTACTCTACCGTCAAATCCGATAGTACCACCTTCAGGAAGGACACTTTCTATATATTCTACTACTGTTGGAACTCCTGGTTCACCCATTTTTCTAAGTTCAACACCAGTTCCCCTCATCTGCATTTCAGCCTGTATAAAATATCTACCATCAGTCCACATTCCTGCTTCATCTTTTGTAAATACGGCTGTACCAGCAGAACCTGTAAATCCAGTAATAAACTCTCTTGATTTAAAATGTTCTCCAACATATTCACTCTGATGATAGTCAGCAGATGGAACTATGTATACATCTATGTTCTTATCTGCCATTTTCTGTCTAAGTAGATCTACTCTTTCTGAAATTTTCATAACTAACCTCCTATAATTTTATTAATTCTACATTTTGTAGTATCATACAAATATTAAGGCTATGTTCCTGAAATTAATATATAACGAGAAATACTCAGTATATTAATTCTATATAGTCTATATCTCTATATTAAATCATATCAATAAATCAATTACTTTATCATCAAATATCAAAATATATTCAATGATTCATGTACTATTTTTATGTATTTATAACTAATAAATATACTTACTAATCTTCAACCAAAGAAGATAATCGTTTATCTAGTAAGAATAATAGTATTGCTGAAGCAAAAGCTATTGCAGCAACTATAAAGCATGCTGTAGTAAATTTAAATTTACCTGCAAATAAATAACCATAAGCATATCCATATAGCTTAGCAGATATAAATACTGCTATTCCCCACATTGACATCATTAAGCCCAAATACTTACTAGGAGAATATTTACTTATAAATGATGAACCTAGTGGTGAGAAGAACATTTCTCCTAGAGTAAGAAGTAGAGCGAATACTATTAACCAAAGTACACTTGCCTTAGCTCCATGACGCATAATGTCTATCATCGCATAGAAAATATATCCAAATCCTATAATTCCAATTCCGATACCAGTTTTTCTAAATAAGCTCATATCACCTTGTGGTCTTTCAGCAAGCTTCATCCAAAGAACTGCCATTGTTGGTCCTAATATAACACAGAATAATGAGTTTGCTGCATCAAACCAAGTAGCAGGAACTTGATATCCAGCTACTACCCAATTCATATTTTCTGCCCAATAATAGTATACTGGAAGATATGCAAGATACCAGAATATCCAGAAAATTATTGAGAAAACTGAAGCAAGTATAATAGCGCCAATTCTTTTCTTTTCTCTTGTAGTAAGAGGTCTATTATCTTTATTTTGGAAAGCTTCTTCTTTTTCTAATTCTAATTCTTCTTTAGTCTTTTCCATCTTAAATGGACGTGTACCAACTTTTCCCATAGCTTTCCAACAAATACATACATAATAAATAGAACCAATTATCATAACAAGTGCAGCTAGCTTAAAGCATTGTGAAAATCCGTATACTCCATTTTTAGCAAAAACATCTTTGTATAATATACCAACAGCAAAAGTTCCTATTAATGCACCTACATTTACCAATGTGTATCTAATAGAGAACGCTGAGTCCATCTGCTCTTTATCAGTAATTATACGACCAAGTAAAGGTCCATTCTTAAATAAACCTAGACCAACACTCACAAGAAGTATCATAAGATATATATGACTTACGCCTGTTGCTATAGCTCCCATATAATATCCTATACCTGTTATAACCATACCTATTGGAGTTGTATATTTAGCCCCAATAAATCTATCGACTATTACGGCACCAAATATAGAACCTAAGTATGAAAATGCGGTTAGATTTGCCTGCATATTAGCACCTATTTTGTCAGATAAACCTAAACCACCATTCACAACAGCTGTAGTTATAAATATCAAAATTAATGAACGACCTAAATAATAAGATAGACGTTCAAAAATTTCTGAACAACTACATAGCCAAAAAGCCTTTGGAAAACCTTTTCTTATACTTTTTTCCATGATTGATAAAAACCTCCATTAATCCTATATTTTATAAAAAAGCAATCACTTGCTTTATTATCTAAAAGACTGGAACTTACTTTACTGGTTATTTTTTTAACTTTTATTACTTTATTTACCTGTAATTATATATTAAAATAAATACTTATGAATATATTTATAGATTAAATTTCATTTTTTCTTGTATTTTTAAATTTATATTTTTAAGAACTTTCTGAGTATATTGCTTTTACTACTCTAATATATCATATCATAAATAG
>JAHHSS010000124.1 GCA_020025095.1 Peptostreptococcus sp. | reverse complement strand
CATAAAATTATACGATTTTATTCATCAACGTCAGTTGACAAAGAACCCTTTTTTAATGTATTATTTGTCTTCTAAGTATGCTTGTATTAATCTGAAAGTATTTTCGGCACCAGAAATGTGACTTCTTTCGTATCCGTGAGAGGCATAAACACCAGGTCCGATTAGAGCATGCTTGATATCATTTCCTGCAGTTAGGGTAGCCTCAACATCTGAGCCATAGAATGGGTATATGTCTATTGCATAACCGATATCATATTTCTCAGCTAAATCTACAAGTCTATTTACTATTTCATAGTTGTAAGGTCCACCTTTGTCCTTAGCTGCTATTGAAACTTCTTTTTCTGTACAGTTAAGACCTTCACCTACACAACCCATATCTACTGACCATGCTTCTTTTACACCTTCAGGACATGGAGAAGATCCACCATGGCCAACTTCTTCGTATATAGTAAAATGCATGTATATTTTTCTATCTAGTTCTATTTTATTGTCAGAAACATATTTAGCATATCCAAGAAGAATTGCAGCAGATAGTTTATCATCTAAGAATCTACTTTTTATATATCCAGATTCAGTTACTCTTGTTCTAGGCTCAAAGCAAACATAGTCGCCAGATTTTATTCCTAATTTTTCAACATCTTCCTTACTATTTACATCTTCATCAATTACTATTTCAACAGTATCCCAAGTACGTTCCTTTTTATTATAATCACCGTTAACATGAAGGGAAGCGTTTTCAAGCTGGCAAGTACCTTCATATATTTTTCCTTTTCTAGTGATTATTCTAACATTTTCTGCTTCAGCATTGTTAGGATTCATTCCACCAATATTAGTTAATTTAAGTCTTCCGTTTGACTTTACAAGATGAACCATAGCACCCAAAGTATCACAATGTGCTTCGAAAAGAAGGGCATTGTTATCATCTTTTCCATCTATTTCAGCAACAACACCACCTTTTACTGTTTTACTAGCTTTAACACCAATTTTTGATAGTTCTTCCATTAGGTAGTCCATAACTTCTTTACCATATCCTGATGGACTATCAATGCTAAGTAAGTTTTTTGCCTGTTCTAGAATATAAGCACTATATTCAGTGTAGGCATTTTTGTTAAATTCGCTCATATTACGACCTCCATATAGATTTTATATTATTTTAGATTATTCTGTCAAAACAAAATAATCTAAAATTAATACAAGTATATAATACTACATAAATCAAAAAAATTCAGTAAAAAATCAGTTTTTTAATAAAAATATTTTTTATAAAAAATGAATTATGAATGATTTACCTTATATATGATATTAAAATAGAAAATATAATAATAAAAAATAGCCTCAAAACTTCTTAAAGTAGCGGGCTATTAAAACTTTACACATTAATATATTATTTTAAATTATTTTTTTCATCATTTTCTTTTCTAGCAGCGATATCATTTTTACATTCACAGATATTATCCTCTGAAAAGTTATCACAAATATCGTGCTTGCTAAATCCATCTCTTGGATATGAACTGGAATTATGTTTATTATAAGTTTTCCTACAATTATTTGATAAATTATTTTTATCGACGACATAATCCTCTGTCTTGCTTCTTTCCATTTTTTCGAGATTTGCTCTTTCATTTTTTTCTATATCAAGATTCAAACTATTCAAAGATTTATTCATTTCCTGGCGATCAAGTATAAATCTGTTTCTAGTTCTATTTTTACCTAGATTGACCCAGTTTTCATACTTGAAGGCGTCATTTCTTAAAAAAGCTCTTTTTAACTGATAAAGATTAAGAACTTTTGAAAGAGAAGACATTACTAAAATTCCTAGAGCGATACCTACACTCATAATAACAGCTCTTGTTCCAGCTGTTGTAGCTTGTTCATACTGCTTTTGTATAATATAGTAGACTGTATTGTACAAGCCTAGTCCTGGAACCAGAGGAAGTATACCTGGAATTACAATTATTATAGCGGGTTGTTTCAATTTTCTAGCCAAAAATTCAGCTGAGAGAGAAACAAATGCTGCAGGTATAAATGAAAAAATCAAGGGATTTTCAAATTTAAGAGAACCTTCAACAAATATTAACCAACCGATACCACCAACAACAGAAGCAAAAGGAAGTATTTTTCTTTCAACATTAAAGAAAATTGAAAAACCTCCTGTAGCAAGTGCTGCAAATACAAAATGTTGCCACATAGGGACATCATACATACTCATCCTATACACCTCCTATACCAAGGACCAAAGCAACCCCAGATGCAATTGCTGTAACTATAACAAACACCTCAAAAAGCCTTGAAGTTCCTGAAAGAAGGTTTCCTGAAATTAAATCTCTCATTGATTTAACAAAGGCAACTCCGGGAAGTAAGGGCATAATAGAGCCTACTATAAGGGCTGAGGCTCTAGGAATTAGTCCAAAATGTTTAAATAGAACCCCCATACCTGTAATAACAATTGAAGAAAGAAGTATAGAGAACATAATAATAGAACTATATTTTATAGTTTTATCATATACATAAGTGGCTACTATTGATACAAGTACAGTAAGGAAAAAAGTTTTAGGTTGGTTACCACCAAGTGTGGCAGCAAAACTTGCGGAAGCTATTCCAGTACCTAAAAAATAAATCCATGTAGGGTATGCCTTTAATTTATCTATCTTATGAAGTTCTTGAATTTCAGCATTTATATCAGGATCAACCTTATTGACGAATTCTCTTGAAAAATTATTCAAAAGTGAAATTTTTTCTAAATTTATACCTCTAGTATCTATCGTTTTCATAAAGCAGAGTCCATCAAATTTATCATCTGAAATAATAATTACAGTTGGAGTAGTGAAACAATTGATATGATTGTATCCCCTTGATTTGCATATTCTGATTACACTATCTTCAACTCTATAAGTTTCAGCACCATTTTTTATTAAAAGTTCTCCTAAAAACAGAGCTAATTTTATGGTTTGCATTTTGTATTCCTTATCTTCTAGTCTATTTACCACTTACGTCCTCCTTCCTATATACTAATATTTTAATTTAGTGCTAATTTAAGAATTTATAAAAAGCAAATGACAATAAAAATTTGTTCATTTGCTTGAATACATAAATACTATACAACAAGTTATATTAAATGTACACCTATATTTTAAAAAAATTAAATCTATTTATTAACACTCAATTTAAATT
>JAHHSS010000123.1 GCA_020025095.1 Peptostreptococcus sp. | reverse complement strand
AAAATAGAAAAATTAAAGCTCAGTATAGATGGTATAATAGAAGAGGATTCTATAAATATTGTTTATCTGAGCTTTTTAATTGTAATGATATTTTTAAAGATAAAACTTATTAATATTGATAAAAATTTTATACTTTAATATTGATTTACCATTTAAAGAATATTTTTGTCATAAAAAATCATAAATGTAGATACATATAAGAAGGAGATAGTAATGTTTTTTCCAATAATGATAGATATTGAAAAATTTAATATATTAGTAATAGGTGGAGGAAAGATTGCAAATAGGAAGATACGTCAGCTTCTAAAATATGGAGCAAGACCAACTGCAATTGCAATTGATTTTTGTGATAGTTTAAAAGAATTAGAAGGAAAAGTAAATCTCTGTGAAAAGAAATTTGAAATAAATGATTTAAAGTCCTATAATATTGTTTTCGCAGCCACAGATAATATAAAACTAAATCAAGAAGTTTCAATGTATTGTAAAAAAAATAATATACTTGTAAATTCTGTAGATAATCATGAAAATTCATCATTTATAAATATGGGCTTCTTTGAAACGGAAATTGAAGATAATAAAATGATAGTGGCTGTGTCTTCAATGGGTAAAAATCCAAAGAGAAGTAAAAAAATTAAAGAAATTTTAAGTGAGGAATTTGAATCAAATAGGGAAAAATTTATATAGTAGAGAAAACTAGAAAGGGACTATTGTAAAAGAATTAAAAAGGCTATATTAATATAAAGGATACGGAGGAATAATATGAATATAGATGATTTAAATCCTGCCCAAAGGCAGGCAGTTGAAAAAACGGAAGGGCCAGTATTAATACTTGCAGGAGCAGGTTCAGGAAAAACAAAGGTACTAACTACAAGAATAGCATACCTTGTAGAAGATAAAAATGTTAACCCAGGAAATATACTTGCAATTACATTTACTAACAAGGCTGCAAATGAAATGCGTGAAAGAGTAGAGGGTATAATTGGAGAAAATTCTAGAGAAATGTGGATATCTACTTTTCACTCTTGTTGCGTAAGGATTTTGAGAAAAGATATAAATAAAATAGGTTACAATAGAAGCTTTGTAATATATGATTCTACTGACCAGCTAACATTAATAAAAGAATGTATGAAAGAACTTGATTTAAGCGATAAAAAATTTGAGCCAAGAGCTATAATAGCACAAATATCTTCTGCTAAAGATAAATTAAAAACTCCGAGGGAGTTTGCAAAAGAGGCAGCAGGAGATTTATGGCTTCAATCTGTAGCAGATGTATATGCAATATATCAAGATCGATTAAAAAGAAATAGTGCTCTTGATTTTGATGATTTAATAGTTAAAACTGTTGAACTTTTGAAATCAAATGAAGATGTATTGAATTTTTATAGAGCTAAATTTAAATATATAATGGTAGACGAGTATCAAGATACATCGAGAGCGCAGTATCAGTTGGTAAAGCTTTTGGCTATGGGGCATCAAAACATATGCGTTGTAGGTGATGATGACCAAAGTATATACGGTTGGAGAGGGGCAGATATTAGAAATATATTGGAATTCGAAAAAGATTATCAGGATGTATTTGTGGTTAAACTTGAACAGAATTACAGATCTACCCAAGTTATTTTGGATACTGCAAATCATTTAATAGCTAACAATACAGAGAGAAAGAAAAAGAAACTTTGGAGTGATAGAAAAGATGGTAATCTTGTAAAGGTAAAAGTTTTATCTAGTGAAGTAGAGGAAGCTAATTATGTGGTAAATGAAATATATGAAAATGCAATGAGATCAGGTAGACCATATAGTGATTATGCTGTATTATATAGGGCAAACGCACAAGCAAGAGCGGTAGAAGATGCACTTAATAGATTTCAAATACCTTATAATATATATGGTGGAACCAAGTTTTACGAAAGAAAAGAAATAAAAGACCTTTTAGGATATATTAGAGTGATTGTAAATCCGCAAGATGATATATCAGTAAAGAGAATAATAAATGTTCCTAGGAGAGGAATAGGACTAAGAACAATAGAAAAATTAGAAGACAGAGCTAGTATAATGAAAGAAAGTTTATATTCTGTTCTTTTGGATGTAGATAACAATTCAGAAATATCTACAAAGGCTAAAAAAGGAATAAACGAATTTGTAGACTTAATAGGCCTGTTTAGAAGCATATCAGAGTCATACACACCAAAAGAAATGGTCGAAAAAATATTGGATTTGACAGGGTATATTACAGAGTTAGAAGATATTATTGCAAAAAATGAAAAGCTACAAAATGGAAAAGCAGAGGAAGCGCAAGATAGAATAGATAATCTTCAAGAGTTTATATCTATAGCAATGGAATATGAAAAATCTGATATTTTTGACGGAGAAGAAAAGAATTTGACAAACTTCCTTGCTAATATATCTCTTGCAAGTGATGCAGATGGTGAAGATGAAGAAGGAATAGAAAAAGTTTCTTTGATGACAATGCATTCTTCTAAGGGACTTGAGTTTCCTATAGTATTCATAGTAGGTATGGAAGAAAAAATATTCCCTATTGCAAGAGCCATATCAAGCCTTAATGAAATGGATATAGAAGAAGAAAGAAGGCTTTGTTATGTAGGTATTACAAGAGCAATGAGAGAACTTTATCTTACTCATACAGCTAGGAGAACTCTTTATGGAAAAACTAATGTAAATATGAAATCTAGATTTTTAGGTGAACTTCCAGAGGAATGTGTTGAATATTTAGATTCAACAGCGAAGGATCCTGGATATAAAGATGCAGATTATAGCCTTTTAAAAAAGTATGCTGATAAATATAAAAATCAAATGAATGTCAAGGCTGCTCAAAATATAGGTGCTAGAATAACAGGAAGAAAAAATAACCTGGAAATCGAGAATAAAAAAGGAAATTCAACGTTGGTGAGTAAAGGTGAAGGTGCAGGAGCTGATTCATATAATTTAGATGAGATACCTAAGGTTAAAAAGGGATCGAAAATAGTGCATCCGAAATTTGGAGAGGGTGTCATAATATCAAAAATTGGATCAGAAGTAACAATTGCATTTAATCAAAAAGGTGTAAAAAAAATTAATTTGCAATATACAACTATAAAAGTTGAGGAATATTAATACATTCTTAAAAATTAAATTCAAATTTTAATTTAATAAACAAGAATACATAGGAGGAAAGTATTAGATAAAATAG
>JAHHSS010000122.1 GCA_020025095.1 Peptostreptococcus sp. | reverse complement strand
CTTATATAATATTATACTAAATGCTTTATTTTTACTTAAAATGAAAATATAACTACATATTATCGGAATAAATCTCCCCCTTTTGTCATATAAAGACATTAATTCATATGAACAAATTCACATTTAAGTCCTTAATTCATAGATTTTATTTTTTCATTAAGCTATAATATAAATTATAAAATATAATTCTTATTTCCCATAGTAGACTTACCTTCCTTTGACTTCTGAGCACTCATTATCATACAGGCTATAACTCTATTTGCTTCATCGCTTTCAACTGTATAAATTATTTCATTTCCTCTTCTATCTCCTGTTACAAGTCCAGCGGTTCTCAATTTAGCTAAATGCTGAGAAACAGTAGACTGTGGTATTCCAAGTGCTGAATAAATAGTTGAAACGTTACAACCACCGTTTTCAATCAATTCTTTCACTATACAAAGTCTTACAGGATGTGCAATTACCTTTAATATATTAGCATAAACCTCATATTGCTCAGGACTTATATATGTTGCTGAATTTATTTCGTTCATTTTCCAATCTCTCCTTTTGCAAAATCGTAACTAAATTATTATAGTAGGCAATTTTACTCTAACACTTTATTGTAATTTTAGCAATATATTTTAAAAAAATTCATTGATTTTTTTAAAAATACAATATAAAACCCTAACATATTTTCTTTGTACACATATTTTTTCAAGTCCTGTTATCTCAGAATCTTATAGCTAGTTAAAATAACTATACTAAAAATCCTCAATTTTTTTTATATTTTTCTCTTTTTTTCACATTAAATATACAATTTTATGATATAATAAAAGTTACTTATATAAATATTCAAGCACTTATGTGTTAAAAAACTGGAGGATTAGATGAACATAGAGGAAAGAAAATGGGAAGTTATGCTAAGCGAATCTGAGTTGAAAGAAAGAATCGCTGAAATGGGTAAAGAGTTAAAGAAAGATTATGATGGAAAAAATCTGCTTGTTATAGCTCTTTTAAAAGGTAGCTTTATCTTCTGTGCCGACCTAGTAAGAAGCATTGATATTCCTCAGCTTAAAGTAAACTTTATGACTACTTCAAGCTATGGAGATGGTTTCTCTTCTGCTGGAAAGGTAAGAGTTCAATCCGATATTACACTAAATGATATTACAGACTACGATGTTCTTATCGTTGATGATATAGCTGATACTGCAAATACTATGGATTTTGTTGTAAAGCACATCAGCCAGAAGAATCCAAAAAGCCTAAAAACTTGTGTTCTTCTTGACAAACCTAGTAGAAGACAGGTTGATTTTATTCCTGACTACTGTGGATTTTCAATAGAAGATAAATTTGTAGTCGGATACGGATTTGATTTTGAAGATAGATATAGAAATGTTCCTTACATATTTAACGTAACAGATAAATTGCGTTAATATCTCACTATAAAAAAGTATGCACTGAATATAATTCAGTGCATACTTTTTTTATTTTACTATACTATAAACTTTTACTTTCAATTTTAAATATATAAAGCTCCTCTATCAGTTTCTTATCTACACTTATATAAAAATATAGTGTTCATACTTTATACCATCCTTAATATACAATAATACTCCTAATAGAGAGAGTTTATTATTTAACTTTGTTCATATCATTCATTACATCTAGTATAACTTTATCAGTTGAGCTCATACCTTTATCGCTTACTCTGCCAAGGTTTCTTATAGTAGTATCTACATCTTCTGCTACTATTCCATTTATTTTTTCAGCATAATTTCCATTTTTTGCTAAAAGAGCATTTCTTATAGCCGAAGCTGCAGCCGATGATAATTTAAGAGCACATCCAGACTTTGCTCCGTCACATATCATACCACTTAAATCTGCGACAGCATTCCTTACTGCACCAGATATCTCTTCTATACTTTCTCCCATTAGCCAAGCTATCCCTGCAGTAGCACCAGTAGCAGCTGCTACACCACAACCACACATTGCCGATAATCTTCCTGTAAAGTTTTTAATATACGCAGTTGTTAAATGAGATATAGCTAAAGCTCTACAAAGTTTTTCATCTCCCTGAGGGAACTTTTTCTCGTAAGCAACTAATGGCAATATTGCTGTTAAGCCATGATTACCACTTCCATTAGAACTCATTACTGGCATATCAAGACCAGCCATTCTAGCATCTGAAGCTGCAGCTGTAAGCATCATTGCGTTATTTATTATATCATCAGAAAGAAATCCTTGTTCTATACTCTGCTTTATTCCATATCCTGCACCAATTCCTATTTTTCTACTTAAACCTTCTTCTGCCATTGATAAGTTCATTTTTACTCCTTCTTTTAGGAATTTTATTTCTTCATAATCGATGGCTTCAACATTTTTTATAATCTCTTCAAGAGTTGCATCATCCATTATAGTCTTTTCGGAGTCTTTTCCTATTTCTTCTTTGACTTCATTTTCTAAATCAAGTAAAACTTCTCCATTTTTTTCAAGATATATAAAATTATCGTGCTTATCTTTTATGATAACTTTAGCAGTATTATTTTCTCCTCTAAATTCTACACTAATATACACTTTTTCAGTTGTGTTAGCAGGTTCTATAGATAGTTTGCCCTCATCCATAAGCTTCTCAGCTTTTTTAATATTTTCACTACTTGTTCCCTCTAATACACTAAGACCTTTTTCTGAATTTCCCGCAACAATACCTATTGCAGCCGCTATCTTTAAACCTAGTCTTTCTGTTCCTGGTATCCCTACACACATACCATTTTTATATATGCTTGGACTTACAAGCATCTTATTATCTTTTACTTCCTCACCTAATAATTCTCTACATTTTGCACAAGCAAGAGCTAAAGCTACTGGTTCTGTACAACCAACTGCTGGCTTTACTTCTGCTTTTAACATCTTCACAAATTCATTTCTTAAATCTCTCATTTCTATACCCCCTATAACTAGATTCCCTTGAATCTATACAATTATATTTAGCAATTAATATGCCATTTTTTAAAAACAGCTATAAGCTTTGGTATATCTGATTTCTAATTTAAAGTTCATTTTTAAATATAAAAAAAAGAAAGTTATTTTTTCATTTTGATAAATAACTTTCTCATTTTGATATTTTTTAGTTTCATTTTGATTGAGTATGATTTTAAAATTATAGATTATATTTTTTTATTTTTCGATAAAGAGTAGCTTTAGATATTCCTAATGCACTTGCAACCTTATCCTTATCATTTTTATAAGGCTTATAATATTCCAACGCTCTCTTTATTTCCTTTTTCTCAATTTCATCTAATTTTATAAATTTTTTGTAATCATTACTATC
>JAHHSS010000121.1 GCA_020025095.1 Peptostreptococcus sp. | reverse complement strand
GTTTTACACCATAAGATTTATATCTCATTCCAGCTCTTACAAATATTCTCTTTTTTCCATAGTTAGTTTGAATACTCTCTGCTACAAGGTATCGAACTAAAACATTTTGTTATCTTATTACAAAATATTTACCATCTTTTTCTTGTTAAATATATTAAATTTTTAAAATAAATTTATAGTGTTTTTATGCTTTTTATCGTTTATTTTTTAACAGCTTTTATATTCTCTAATTGCTTAATCTAACAGGTAATAAAAGATATATATATTCTGCGCCATCAATCGGTTTAATAACGCAAGGGTTTACTGATCCACCAAATTCTATAGATATTTTTTCGCTATCTATATTTTTTATACCATCTAAGAAATATCTAGAATTAAAAGCTATTTCAAGGCTTTCACCTTCAAAATCTATTTCTAATTCTTCATATGCATTACCATTTTCATTGTTTGAAGTAATTGCCATTAGTCTATCATTTATAGAGATTTTAATCATATTATTCTTACCACTTATAAATAAAAGAGCAGCTCTTTCTATTGCATTTTGAAGCTTTCTTGTTTCAACCTCTATTTTAGTAATATGTTCTTTAGGAAGTAAATTTTCATATTTTGTAAAATTTCCTTCTATCAATCTTGCTACTATCCTTGTATTTTCAAGCTTGAATATTATATTTTTATCATCAAGTCCTATAAAGAAATCTCCATCATCTAAGAGAAGGCTATTCAGATGATTTAATGTAGCTCCTGGAATAATCGCATTAATCGGTTTTTCTACATCTTCTTGAACTCTAGATTTTCTTACGGCCAATCTATAACCATCTACTGCAACCATATTCACGTAATCTGAATTTATTTCAAAAAGTTCACCTGCTAGAGTAGGGTTAAGAGGTTCTGAGGCTGTTGCAAATACTGTTTGTTTAATCATATTTTTCATTTCACTTTGATTAAATTTAACCATATTTTCCATTGAAACTTCAGATTGTCTAGGAAATTCATCAGCAGGTATTCCCTTTATTTTAAATCTAGAGTTCATACAATTTATGAAAACATTGTATTCATTATCAGTTTCAATAGAAATAAAAGTATCTGGAAGTTTTCTTACGATATCACCTATAAGTCTTGAGTTTATAACGATACTTCCTTCTGAATTAACTTTTGCCTCAAGAGTTGTTTCAATACTTATTTCGTTATCATATCCTGTAACTACAAGTGAATTATCCTTTGCTGTTAGAAGTATACCTCTTAGTAGTTCAATGTTTGTTTTATTATTAATAGCTTTTTGAGCATTTGTTATTGCTTGTGCTAATGTTTTTTGATTACATAATATATTCATTGTATACAAACCTCCTTCTTTCTTAATTGTGAATAACTTAAAAACTATAATATAAATATATATAATAATAACTATAGTAGTAACAGTAGTAGTGTGTGTGGATAATGTGAAAAAGCCACTAAAACATTTTTAATAAACAGTTTTAGCTTGTAGACAAAAATGTTATTAACAGTCTGTATAGATTCTTAATGAAATGTGTATAACTAAGACTGCTTTTTTTGTCCACAAATAATAAACAACTTATCTACTGTTTTCTTGTGGATAAAATTATCCATTTAAATCTGAAATGATTTTTTCAATCTTAACTTTAGTCATTTCACTTTTTTCCATTTCATCTTCTATTTTTTTAATTGCATGCATAACAGTAGTGTGATCACGTCCGCCAAACTCATCTCCTATATTAGGAAGTGATATATCAAGTAGAGTTCTTGATATATACATAGCTACTTGTCTTGGAAATGCTATATTTTTAGTTCTTTTTTTAGAATTAATTTCATCAACTGTTACATTATATGCATCTGCTACCATTTCTTTTATTCTAAGTACATTTATTTCCTTTGTTTTATAAGAAACAAGAATATCTTTTAGAGCTTCCTTAGCTGTATCTAAATTTAGTTCTTGAGAAGAAAGATCTGCATAGAGTATTACTTTATTAAGTGCACCCTCTAATTCTCTGATGTTTGATTTTACATTATCTGCAATGTATTCGATTACATCTTTTGGTATAGAAAGGTTGTCATTTTCAGCTTTTGACTGAAGTATAGCCATTCTTGTACTATAATCCGGTGCTTGTATATCTACCATAATTCCGCATATAAATCTTGATTTTAATCTATCTTTTAAGTGTGGGATATCCCTTGGTGGTCTATCACTTGAAAGTATTATTTTTTTCCCGGCTGCAAATACATCATTAAATGTATGGAATAGTTCTTCTTCAACAGAGGTCTTTCCCGCGATAAATTGTACGTCATCTATCATAAATAGATCTACGCTTCTATATTTGTGTCTGAACTCATCGTTTTTCTTTTCTCTTATTGCCATTATTAGTTCATTTGTAAAAGTTTCAGAGGAGACATAAAGAACCTTTTTAGAAGGATCTCTTTCTAAAACATTATGTCCAATAGCGTGCATAAGGTGAGTTTTTCCAAGTCCAACACCTCCATATAAGAAAAGAGGGTTGTCATTCATTATGTCATCCGAGCTTGCAACTCTTTGACAAGCTGCAACTGCAATATTGTTGCTAGGCCCGACTACAAAAGTATCAAATGTATATTTTGGATTAAGGTTGGCATTTGCAATATTGCTGGCCTTACTTATTAATTCCGTTCTTTCATCATCTACGCTATTTTTTGCGTTTTCTTCGTCTACAGTTTGGAAGAAGGCAAGTTCTTCATCTAAATCTGTAATAACGACAACATCGTTTATATTAGCAGCTAAATCGCTAAAAGCTTCTAAAAGCTTATCCTTTTTTTGATTTTCAAAGAACTCTTTAGTTCTTATATTCCCTCTAAGGTAGAAGACATGGTCTTTTACTGCTATAGGGATGGATTCTTCATTGAAGTATATTTCAAAGAAGGACTTGGGAAATGAACCCTTTAGTTTTTGCTTTGCAGATATCCAAAGCTTATTTGCATCCATTATATCTGACCTCCGTTCTTTTAATATTTTAGCTTGTTGATTATGTTGTGTATAAAAACTGTTGATAAAAGCAGACTGAATGAAGTTATCATAAACTTATTAACAGCCTGTGTAAAAAATGTATATAATTTATCAACAATTAAATAATCCTCAAATAGAGTATAAATATATTATATATCGACTTTGAACTTTTTTGTCCACAAAGTTATCCACATAGTGTGCATAACTTTTAAATTTATCCACATATTGTATTGCCTGTGGAAAAAATAGCTATTTTTTTCTGTATATCGATAAAAAATTTTTTTAAAAAAATTTTTTTTAGGTGGATTTTTTATAGATTTTTACCATGTCTGTGGATTAAATATCTATAGAAAAATTCAAAAAAATAATATTTTTCTATAGATAAATGCTAAAAATACTGTTTTTTGAATTATAAATTTTCGCTATCGCGAAAATTTATAATAAAAAATAAAGAATAGATTAAAAACAATATGAATCATTTTTATTCACAAGAGATGA
>JAHHSS010000120.1 GCA_020025095.1 Peptostreptococcus sp. | reverse complement strand
ATAAAAATACCTAAGGTAAAAATGGATTAAATTTTATATCAACCATATTTTATTTCTATATATTTGCAAGAAAACTTTTCTGCATATTTTCTTGTAAATAAAATAAAGGATGAAGTTAAAAACTCCAACCTTTATTTCCTTTTAGCATAATACTCTTTTATTCTCAATCCTTTTTGTTACTTTTTCTTTATCAAAGTTTTCAAGAATTAACATACTTATCTTTCTACTTGAATTCATCAAGTCCCTAAATTCTGCCAAAGTCATTTCCCCATTTTTTTGAAGAAATTCTATTAGTGATTTTTTAGCATTTTGATAAAGTTCATCTGAAATAATATATTCTTCATCCAAAAGCTGAACTTCAACACCTATCATCGAATCCAATACAGCCTTTTTGTTTTTATCTCCTTCACAAATATCATCAATCGTACATATATCATTATATCCCATAGATTTTAGCTTATTTTCTATCTGAGATTTAATTTTTTTCTGCTCATCAGTCAATTCAACTTCAAAGTCAGCTAAAGAAACTTGATTGTTATCTATTTTTATCAGTCCCTTTCTTTTAACTTCCGCTAAAAAAGCATCTATGTCTTTTGCTTTAAAAGATGAGTCCACTTTATTTCCAGCTTCTTGTTTTAGCATACCTAATTTTAAACTATTCTCTTTATGATATTTTTCCAAAATTTTCAGGAGTTTTTCCTGTATGAATTCAAAGTACTCTTTATGTACAATTCTGTTGTTTATATCTATAACCTTTCCATCTTCCTTTAAAACAGATATCAGTTCTTCAATTCTATCTTTTGATACTCCTACATAGCTCATCATATCCTGAATTTTAGGGAAAGACGATGAATTATTTTTAAGGTAAACCTCAAGTATTGATTTTTCATCTCCAGATTCTTTTATCTTTAACTCTTCTATTAACTTCGGAGTATGTTTATTTATACTATGTTTCTCTGTGCAAGTATCAATGATGATACCGCCACCAATTGTATCCATTGGAGAATATGTCCTTATTACAAATGGATCTAATTTTTTACAAACTATATTTTCTTCCAATCTTAACTGGACAAAGCCTTCATCTCCAGCTTTCATTGATTCATTTTCAAGAGGTACTGCTCTACAAAGAATTTCTCTAGTTCCATGATATAATTTTAGTCTATCCCAATTCTCAAGCTTACAAGTATCATGATTTAAAAGCTTTATTTTTACATCTAGCATCATAGATTCAAGAAGGGAATCTGGCGCTGCTAAAATATCGCCTCTTTCAATATCTGTCACTTTAATATTTGCAAGATTAATAGCTGTTCTTTGTCCAGCATATGCTTTTTCTTCATTCTTCCCATGAACTTGTATATTTCTAACAATTGCTTTTTTTCCTCTTGGGTATATTTCTAATTCGTCATTAACACTAATAGTTCCCTCTATAATAGTTCCTGTTACAACAGTTCCAAATCCCTTAATAGAAAAAACTCTATCTATGTTTAATCTAGAAGGAAGGTGATTATTTCTCTCTTCTACTTCTGAACTCATTTTATCAAGCTTTTCTACAAGTTCTTCAATACCTCTTTTTGATATAGAATCTACTTTTAATATATCTGCTCCTTCAAGAAATGTTCCAATAAGACCTTCTTTAATATCTTCTTCAGCCAGTTCCAACATATCTTCATCTACCATATCGCATTTTGTCATAACTACAATACCTTTTTTAATGTTTAAATAAGATAAAATATCTATATGCTCTACAGTCTGAGGCATCATCCCCTCATCTGCGGCAACTACCAATATCACCATATCCAAACCAGAGGCACCAGCCAACATATTTTTTATAAATTTTTCATGCCCAGGAACATCTACTATCCCGACTGATTGTCCACTTGGAAGGTTAAAATATGTGAATCCAAGATTAATTGATATCCCTCTCTTCTTTTCTTCTTCTAGTGTATCAGTTTCCCTTCCCGTTAGTGCTTTTATCAGGCTTGTCTTACCATGGTCAATATGACCAGCTGTCCCTACTACTATGTGCTTCATTAATTATTACCTCCCAATGCCTTAACTACTTCATTTGCAATTTCATCAAATTGATCTTCAAAGATAGTTCTGACGTCAAGAATGTATTTATCATCATAAACTCTTGCAATTATATGAGAATCACTAAGCCTTAATTTTTCTTCAAATCTACTTACACCCATATCTCCTGGTTTAATTGCAACTGCTACAGAATTTAGTTCTTCTGTCGGCATAGAGCCTCCTCCAACTTGTCCTTTACAATCCTCTATAGATATGTCTACTTTCAAAGCATTATTTTGCAAAGCTGTCTTAATAGTATTATAAAGAATATCCGCTTTATTTTTTAGTTCTTCATAAGTATATGTCAACATTCTTAGAGTAGGTATATTTTTTATTGCCTTTTCTTCGTCAAGGTAAAATCTTAGTGTTGCTTCAAGTGCTGCTATTGTCATTTTATCCACTCTAAGAGCTCTTGTTAGCTGATTTTTTTTCATTCTTTCTATATATTTTTTCTTTCCAACTATTATACCTGCTTGTGGACCGCCTAGCATCTTATCCCCACTAAAGCTAACTACATCTACTCCTTTATTAATCGAATCAAAAACAGTAGGCTCATAGCTCATTCCATATTTTGAAAGGTCTATAAATACTCCACTTCCAAGGTCTTCAACAACTGGAATATCATATTTATCCCCTAATTCTCTCATTTCCTCAAGACTTACATCTTGAGAAAAACCTACTATCCTATAGTTGCTTGTATGAACTTTCATAAGAACTTTCGTATTTTCTGTAATAGCATTTTCATAATCGCTATAATGTGTTTTATTAGTAGCGCCTACTTCAACCAAATCAGCGCCACTTAAAGCCATTATACTTGGTATTCTAAATGCGCCACCTACTTCAACCAGTTCACCTCTTGATACAATTGCTTCTCCTCCTTTAGCAATTGTGCTCAGAACTAAAAGAACCGCTGCTGCATTATTATTTACTACAAGTACATCTTCTGCCCCTGTAATTCTCTTTATCATTGAAGTAAGATGATTATATCTTGAACCTCTATGTCCCTCATCTATATTATATTCTAAATTAGAATATCTTGATGCTGCATTCCAAAGTTCATCTTTAATACTTTCACTCAATAAAGATCTTCCCAAGTTTGTATGAACTACTATTCCTGTAGCATTTATAACTTTTTTTAAAGATAATTCATATGTTTTTTTTGAAAGTTCTATACTATCTAAGATAATATCCTCTTCTTCTAATTTAAATCCGTCTATTTCCTCTTCTTTTATAGCTACTATAATTTTTCTATGTTTATCTATTGTTGCTCTTATAGAATCTAAAATTATACTTCTAGGTAATTTTACACAAAGTTCTATTATTCTGTTATCACTTAATACTTCATCAACTGATGGAAGCACTGCAAATAATTCTCTTTTTTTATTATTTCCACTCATACTATTCTTCTCCAAGTCCATAATTTAGTTTATTAATACACAAATCTGCCATAAAATCATATTATAAAAAC
>JAHHSS010000012.1 GCA_020025095.1 Peptostreptococcus sp. | reverse complement strand
GGTAGGTGCTCATATGAAAGTCTATAATAGTGAAAAGATAAGAAATATTGCAGTTTTAGGACATAGTGGTTGCGGTAAAACTAATCTATTAGAAACTATCGCTCATGCCGCAAACGTTAACAAAATTCCTAAATTAAGTAGTAATAATGTGCAGATGACTTATAGCATGAGTCTGATGCCTGTGGAGTATGAGGGATATAAATTTAATTTCATAGATACTCCTGGCTACATAGATTTTACAGGGGATGTAATATCAGCTTTATCGGCAAGTGATGCAGCTATAATAGTAATTGATGCTACCGATCCTATGCAAGTAGGAACTGAAAAAGCTCTTGAACTTACAGAAGGAATACCTAAAATTATGTTTATTAATAAAATAGACAATGAAAAAGCAAGGTATAAAGATGTTATTGAAATGCTAGATGCGAAGTTTGAAAATAAAATTGTTCCAATGATTTCTCCAGAGTTTAAGGATGGAAAGTTTGTAAAGTTACATAATGTATTTGAAGATTACGATGGACTGGATAAAGAATTTAAAGAACAAGCAGAAAAAGCATATAATGCATTAATGGAGTTAATTGCAGAAACAGATGATAATTATCTTGAAAAATTCTTTGAAGGGGAAGAACTTACACAAGAAGAAAAAAGAAAAGGAATAACTATAGGTATTAAAAGAGGAGATATCATACCAGTAATTTCTGGTTCGACTATTAATAATGTTGGAACAAAAGAGATATTGGATTCACTTGAAAATTATATTGACCCTTCTTATGTAGAAGAAGATGCTCCATTTAATGGAGTAGTATTTAAGACTTTCATAGATCCATTTGTTGGTAAAATTTCATATGTAAAAATTACTCAAGGTCAGATAAGCAAAGATACAGAACTTATAAATACAAGAACAGGAAATAAGTGTAGAATAGCAAATATATATACTATAAGAGGTGGAGAGCTTATAGAATTAGAAAAAGCATATGCAGGAGATATAATTGTGGTTACCAAAGTTCCAGAAATAGCAACAGGAGATAAGCTTTCTAAGAATCAGGAATTTGAAGCAGAAATAGATATAGTATTCCCTAAACCACAAATATATTATGCTATTACACCTAAAAATAAAAAAGATGAGGAAAAAATGGCAAGCACAGTAATTAAGTTAGTTGGAGAGGATCCTACTCTTGATTATTATAGAAATAATGAAACTAGACAAGCTTTAATAGGCGGTCAAGGGGAATTACATATTAGAAATCTTCTTGATAAGATGAAAGATAAATTTGGACTGGATGTAGATCTTCATGACATAAAAGTGGCTTATAGAGAGACAATCAAAGGAAAATCTGATGTAGAAGGAAAACATAAAAAACAATCTGGTGGGCATGGACAGTATGGTCATGTTAAGATTAGATTTTCAAGAGGTGCAGATGAATTTGAATTTAGTGAGGAATTGTTTGGTGGTTCTGTTCCTAAGTCATATGTTCCAGCAGTAGAAAAAGGATTGAGAGATTCTATGGAAAAAGGTGTCTTGGCAGGATATCCTGTAACTCATATAAAGGCTGTTTTATATGATGGTTCTTATCACGATGTAGATTCTTCAGAAATGGCTTTTAAGATGGCATCTTCAATAGCTTTTAAGAAAGGTATGGAAGCAGCACAGCCAGTTTTACTTGAGCCAATAATGAAGATGATAATTACAGTTCCTGAAGAATATATGGGAGATGTAATGGGAGATTTGAATAAGAGAAGAGGTAGAATTTTAGGTATGGAATCTAATGGAAAAGGCAAGCAGGTGATAGAGGCTCTTGCCCCACAAGCTGAAATATTTAAATATGCAATTGACTTGAAGTCAATGACTCAAGGTAGGGGTATTTTTGAAAGTGAATTTGAAAGCTATGAAGAGGTTCCGCTATCTTATCAAGAAAAAATTATTAAAGAAGCTGTTAAAAATGAAGAAAAGCAGTAAAAGTCTTGCTTAAAATAAAACATAAATAATATAACTATAAAAAAATTTTATTTTCTATAAAAGCAGCCGAGTTTCGGCTGCTTATTCCTTTTGTAAAATAAAGGTATAAAATAAATTTTGATATTATAACTAATGTAAATAAATATATTTCTAAGATTTATATAAAAATTAATAGCATAATAGAAAATATTAACAAAGTTAAGAAAAATTATTTTTAAAATATAAAAATAATAAAAAAATACACAAAATATCTTAATAATATCAAATAAATTTAATATGTATTATGCTGATATGATATAATATAAGGTAAGGAACTATATAAATTTGTAAAAACTACTTGTTTTAAAATTAATATATTTAATTATAAATTCAGATATAGATTTTGTGTTGGAGGGTGGATTATGAGGTTCAACAGGTATACAAAGAGAGTAAGCAAAATATTTGAAATAGCTGATAATTTTTCTTCTAAAAATGGATATGAGATTACAGGTAGTGGACAGGTTTTATGGTCTATGCTTGCTATTAAAGATGGTGTGGCATATACTGTTTTGAATAGTATGGGGCTTACAAAAGACAGTGTTGAAGAAGAATTAAAATCAATAATGTTGGCTAGTAGATATATCCCAAGTGATAAAGAGGTGCAAAATAAAGGTATGAGTCCAAGAATGAAAAATATACTTGGAGAAGCTTCAAGGATAGCCAATAATTATCATACAAACTTTATTGCATCGGAACATCTTCTTCTTGCGATAATAGAAGAGGAAGATTGTGTGGCAAATATTATATTTAGGAAAAAAGACATTGATATATCAATTTTAAAAAATCTTGTATTCGAGAAAGAAAATAATAAAGAGAAAAAACTTAGAACCTATATTGTAAACG
The DNA here is from genome assembly GCA_020025095.1 of Peptostreptococcus sp. Taxonomy (GTDB): domain Bacteria; phylum Bacillota; class Clostridia; order Peptostreptococcales; family Peptostreptococcaceae; genus Peptostreptococcus. Next base: position 21,527 of record JAHHSS010000012.1, on the reverse strand, counting down.
AATCAGAGAATAAAGATGATGATGAAGAGCTTCCAATGCTTAATAAATATGGAATAAATATGATAAAGTACGTAATAGAAAATAATGTTGATCCACTTTTGGGGCGAAATGATGAAATAAAAAGGATTATGCAGATTTTAAATAGGAGAAAAAAGAATAATCCTATGTTAATTGGAGAACCAGGTGTTGGAAAGACCGCTATTGTAGAAGGTATAGCTAGAAGCATAGCTTCTATGGAGAATATTAATGAGGAACTTTTTCATCAGAAAATGTATTCAATAGAAGTAGGAACTTTAGTGGCAGGAACAAAGTATAGAGGCGAATTTGAAGAAAGGCTTCAAGGTATAATAGATGAAATATCAAGCAGTGGGAAAAAGGTACTATTATTCATTGATGAAATACATACACTTGTAGGAGCAGGCTCAACAGGTGAAAATGGTAGTATAAATGCTGCTGATATTTTAAAGCCAGCTTTAAGTAGAGGTGATATACAGATTATAGGAGCAACTACTATTGATGAATATAGAAAGTACATAGAGAAAGATTCTGCATTAGAAAGAAGATTTCAGATTGTTCAAGTTTCAGAGCCGGATAGGAACACAAGTATATATATATTAAAGGGAATAAGAGATAAATATGAAGCCTATCATAGAGTAAAGATAACAGATAGTGCCATTGAAAAGGCGGTTGATCTTTCAATAAGGTATGTATCAAATAGACAGCTTCCAGACAAGGCAATAGATTTGATAGATGAATCATGCTCTAGAGTAAAGCTTAGATCTAGGTTTATTCCAAATAATATAAAAGAGCTAGAGCAGATGGAAGCTAGATTTGAAAAACAACTTGCTCAAGTAATTGCAGAAGAAAATTTTGAAGAAGCCTTGCAAATACAGGCGCAGAAAAAAGAATTGGAAAAAAGTATTGAAAAGGAAAAAATACGCTGGAATAAACAGATGTATAATAAAAACATTGTGACTGGTGAAGTAGTTGCAGAAGTGGTTGAAATGTGGACTGGTATACCAATGAATAAAATTATGGAAGATGAAGCTGAGAAACTTCTTAATCTTGAAAATGTTTTGCGTGAAAGCATAGTGGGACAAGATCATGCTGAAAAGGTAATAGCAAGGGCTATTAGAAGATCTAGAACAGGGATACAAGACCCATATAGACCCATAGGTTCCTTTTTATTTGTAGGTCCACCAGGAGTTGGAAAGACTAAACTTTCTAAGGTAATAGCAGAGGCTATGTTTGAAGGAGAAGAAAATTTTATACGTTTGGATATGTCTGAATACATGGAAAAACATTCAGTTTCTAAGATTATAGGTTCACCGCCGGGTTATGTAGGTCATGAAGATGGTGGTTTTCTTACGGAAAAGGTAAGATTTCATCCTTATTCTGTAATTCTGTTTGATGAAATAGAAAAGGCTCATAAGGATGTGGCGAATGTGCTTCTACAAATTTTAGATGAGGGAACTCTTACGGATTCAAAAGGAAGAACTATTGATTTTAAAAACACTATTGTGATTATGACTTCAAATATAGGATACAAAGCTATTAGTGAAAATAATGTTGGATTTTCAACATCAAAACTTGCTGTTACAGAAGAAGAACAAGATAAAGAGGATAAAAAAATTAGGGAAAGAACATTAAATGATGTAAAATCATATTTCTCACAGGAGCTTTTGAATAGAATAGATGAAGTAGTTGTATTTAGAAGTTTGAGAAAAAAAGATTTTGAAAAAATTGTTGTAATTTTATCAAAATCTTTGATAGATAGGGCAGGAAATATAGGTATAGATTTAGAAATTAGTGAATCTGTATATAGGGCTATAGCAGATTATGCTTCTGAAGTTAATCAAGGTGCAAGATTAGTCAAGAGGATAATACAGCATAAGCTTACTAATAAAATGAGTGAGGCTATTTTAAAGAAAACAATAGCCCCAGGAGATAGAGTTCTTGCCTATGTTTCAGACCAAGAAATAGAATTTAAAAAGTATTAAGTTTAATTTAAGGGGGTGTTGTTAAAATTTATGGCAAAGGTTAAGACTAGATATGTATGCCAAAATTGTGGATATGTAAATCCAAAGTGGTTAGGAAAATGTCCAGAGTGTTTACAGTGGAACACATTTTTGGAAGAACTTGAAGAAAAGAAAACTATTAGAAATAGTTCTATTTCTTCTATTTCAAAGAATTCTGCAAAAGTAACTAAAATAAGTGCTATATCAAGTGATAAGGAAGAGAGATTTTCTACTAATATATCTGAACTTGATAGAGTTTTAGGAAGCGGAGTAATTCCAGGGTCGCTTATATTAGTTGGAGGAGATCCAGGAATAGGGAAATCAACACTTCTTTTACAAGTATCTAATAACATAGCGACTTCGGGAAGAAAGGTTTTATATATTTCGGGAGAGGAAAATGAAAATCAGATAAAACTCAGAGCAAAAAGACTAAATGCAAATTCTGATAATTTATATATATATACAGAAAATAATCTTGCGGCTATAGAATTAGTAGCTCTTGAAATGAAGCCAGATGTTATGATAGTTGACTCGATTCAAACTGTAGTTGATCCAGAGATAAATTCTGCTCCAGGTACAGTAAGTCAAATAAAAGAATCCACTTCAAAATTTATGAAGTTAGCAAAGGGTAATAGGATTACAACTTTCATAGTGGGACATGTTACTAAAGAGGGGTCTCTGGCAGGGCCTAGGGTATTGGAACATATGGTTGATACAGTACTTTATTTTGAAGGTGAAAGATATAATACATATAGAATTTTAAGAGCTGTAAAAAATAGATTTGGCTCAACAAATGAACTTGGAGTATTTGAGATGAAGAGCGATGGTCTTTGTGAGCTTGAAAATCCATCTAAAGTATTAATATCTGAGAAGCCTAAAGGAGTTGCAGGCTCCGTAATAGTATCTACTCTTGAAGGCACGAGGTCTATGCTATTGGAATTACAGGCATTGGTGGCTGCCACTAATTTTGGTTATCCAAGGAGGACAAGTACAGGAGTAGATAATAATAGGGTTGCACTTATACTTGCAGTGCTTGAAAAGGTAGTAGGTATGCAGATTCAAAATCAAGATGTATTTGTAAACATAGTAGGCGGACTAAAAACCAATGATCCTTCTATGGATTTAGGTATAGCCTTGGCAGTAGCCTCTAGTTTTAAAAATATACCAGTAGATGCCAATGTTGTAGTTACTGGTGAAATAGGTCTTACAGGGGAAGTTAGAACTGTTAGTTTTATTGAAAAAAGAATTATCGAATGTGAGAAACTTGGATTCAAAAAAATGATAATTCCCTCAGGAAACTATATAGATGAATTTAAGAAAGAATATAAGATAGAAATAGTTGCTGTAAGGAATTTGAAGCAAGCTATTTATGAAGTTTTAGGAGGGTAGAAGATGGGAATTCTTGATATATTTGAACATGAAGAGTGGAATGATATTCTTAAACTAACTTCACCGGGAGCAGCCCTGAGAAAAGGGCTTGATAATGTTTTGATGGCAGGAACAGGAGGTCTTATTGTAATAGGTGATAGCGAGGAAATTTTGTCGCTTGTAGATGGCGGATTTGAATTAAATGCTGAGTATACGCCCTCATCATTGTATGAGCTCTCAAAAATGGATGGAGCAATTGTTTTAGACGATAAGATTGAAAAAATAAGATTTGCTAATACACAACTTATGCCGAGAAAAGATATTTCTACTACAGAAACTGGAACTAGGCATAGAACGGCAGAAAGAGTAGCAAAACAAACTGGTGCGACAGTAGTTGCTATATCCCAAAGAAGATCGATTATAACTGTCTATAAGGGGAACAAAAAGTATGTAGTTGAAGATACAACTACTTTATTTTCAAAGGCGAATCAAGCATTTCAAACCTTGGAAAAGGCAAAATTATCTCAGGAACAGGCAGTGCTTAATTTGAATGCACTTGAATTTGCTGATATGGTTACAATTTATGATGTTGTATTTGCAATGTCAAAAGTTGAAATGGTTCTAAGAGTTACAAATACAATGGAAATGTATTTAATTGCTCTTGGTGAAGAAGGATTTTTGATTAGGAACCAATATGAGCAATTGATAGGAAGAACAAAAGATGAACAGGATTTTATAATTAAGGATTACGTTTTAGATGATTTGAATAAGGAAACTTTTAAGAAAAAGTTGAGCAGTCTTTCTAATGAGGAACTAGTTGATTTAACAAAAATAGCTAAGATAATGGGATTTTCTGGATATAATGAAAATCTTGATAAACCTACATCTCCAAAGGGATATAGACTTCTTAGCAAAATACATAAATTACCACAGGGAATTATATATAATCTTATAGAATATTTTGGTAGCTTTCAAGCTATTTTATCAGCTTCTATTGATGAGTTAGATGAAGTTGATGGTATAGGAGAAATAAGGGCTACATACATTAAAAATGGACTTATAAAAATGAAAAAACTAGCTGTCTTAGATAGGCTAATTTAATTGGAAGGCAGGGAAAAAGTATGCTAAAAAGGATAAGAAGATTCCTTTTTGCTTTATTAGGTTTTGCTGTAGCTGCAACACTATACATATCTTTAATGAAACCATTTGAAATACTTCAATTTGGTGATAAGATACATGGATATGGAGTAGGGATAGGCGTAGGAGCGGTAGTAGGATTGATTCTATTTATTGCAGAACCTAAGATAAGTGAAAAGATGAAAAAGATAGGAAAGAAATTTGATAAGGAAATCTCAGGATATTCACAGGTAGACATTATACTGGGTTCAATAGGGCTTTTAATAGGTTTTTTAATAGCCTTTCTTATAAGTAGCCAACTTGAAAAAGTATATGTTGTAGGGCCAGTTCTTTCCATAATAGTTTATATACTTTTAGGATTAATAGGTGTTAGAATTGGAATCAGGAGTAAAGATGAGATAGTAAACCTTTTGAAGTTTAGGTCTTTTGGTGAAAAAAAAGAAAAAGATTCAGATAAATCTAAACAGATGAAGAAAAATATACCACCTAAAGTTTTAGATACATCAGTAATTATAGATGGTAGAATAGCCGATATCTGCAAAACAGGTTTTCTTGAAGGTAAGCTAGTAGTACCACAATTTGTACTTGATGAGCTTAGACATATTGCAGATTCAGCAGATGATTTAAAGAGGGTAAGAGGAAGAAGAGGATTAGACATATTAAATACGATACAGGAAGCTGGTCATATAGAAGTAGAAGTTACTAATCAAGATTTTGCTAATATTGCAGAAGTGGATATAAAACTTTTAAAACTAGCATCAGTATTGAATGGAAAAGTGGTCACTAACGATTATAATCTTAATAAGGTTGCACAAGTTAGAGGTGTTGAAGTTTTAAATATTAACGAATTAGCTAATGCAGTTAAGCCTATTGCTATACCTGGTGAAGAAATGATAGTTACAATTGTAAAGGAAGGTAAAGAAAACCAGCAGGGTATTGCATATCTTGATGATGGAACAATGATAGTAATAGAAAATGGTAAAAATAATATAGGAGAAACTAAGACGGTAGTAGTAACCTCAATTCTTCAGACACCGGCTGGAAGAATGATATTTGCAAAAATAAAATAGACATTTGGTAAATATATGGAAAAACTATATTTGAGGAATTATATTGCTATCAGTGAAATTTATTGACAATTATTTTATTTATTAGATTTATAAAATAGCTCCGGAAATTACAAGAATGTGTATTTATATTTGCAAGATTTTTGCCACTGAGGGGACATGGATTCTATAAAACAAAATTTTATTTATGAAAACCTAGTATAGGTAGCCTTTATTATAGTACTTAGGTATTAATAGAGTGCTTTTTAATAACTATAAGTATCATAGTAGTTAAGAAAAAAAATTGTTTAATCCTTTCTATTGACAATTCAAATTAAATATTATATTATGTCAGTATATTTTAAAAATGAGCGATGATTAAGGAATAGTAGCTTGAAAAGATATCACAGAGAAGAATCAGCGGTGAGAGATTCTATATCAGATCTTGTGAACCAGCCTTTTAGCATGAGAGGGTAACAACTCTCACGGTTGAGAACCGTTATATTCTATCGAGTGAGCTATTTTATTAGCTAATAAGAGTGGTACCGCGGAAAATAACAGCCTTTCGTCTCTTTTGGAGACGAAGGGCTTTTTTATTTTAAAAGCCTTCAATCTTTTAAGGCTGTTTAAAATATGTTTGAAGCCAAGGTCATTGAAATGTTTAATAGTAAGTATTTTAATGATAAAAAGAAAATAAAAATTTAGGAGGGAATAGAAATGGCGAATAATAAGCAGTTTGTTGAAGAAATTACACCAATGGAAGAAGATTTTGCGCAGTGGTATACTGACGTAATAACAAAAACAGAGTTAGTTGATTATGCACCAATAAAGGGATTTATGGTAATAAGACCTTATGGATTTGCATTATGGGAAAAGATAAGAGATTATGCTGATAATTTATTTAAGAAAACTGGACATAAAAATGTATACTTCCCAATGTTAATACCAGAAAGTCTTTTAACTAAAGAAGCAGAACACGTTGAAGGTTTTGCTCCTGAAGTAGCATGGGTTACTCAAGGTGGAAACAAGGTTTTAGAGGAAAGACTTGCTGTAAGACCGACTTCTGAAACAATTATTTGTACAATGTATTCTAAGTGGTTAACATCTTATAGACAGCTTCCATTTTTATATAATCAGTGGAACTCAGTTGTAAGATGGGAAAAGACTACTAGGCCATTTTTAAGAACATCTGAATTCTTATGGCAGGAAGGTCATACAATTCATGAAACAAAAGAAGAAGCAATGGAAGAAACTTTACAGCAGCTTGAAGCATATAGATTAGTTGCTGAAGATTTAATGGCTATGCCAGTAATAGTTGGTCAGAAGTCTGATAGCGAGAAATTTGCAGGTGCAGACGCTACATATACTATAGAAGCTATGATGCATGATGGAAAGGCTCTTCAGTCTGGAACATCTCATTTCCTAGGACAGCACTTTACAAAGGCCTTTGATATTACTTACTCAGATAGACAAGGAAACCTTGCCCATCCATACCACACTTCTTGGGGGATATCTACTAGATTAATTGGTGGACTTATAATGGTTCATTCAGATAATAGAGGGCTTGTGCTTCCACCAAAGATGGCTCCGATACAGGTAGTTATAGTTCCAATAGCTGCTAATAAGGGTGGAGTAATGGAAGTTGTAGATAAGATAGCAGAAGAGATGAAGGCTAGAGGAATCGTAGTAGATGTAGATGATAGAGATAACTACAGTCCTGGATACAAATTCAATGACTCTGAAATGAAGGGTATACCAGTGAGAATAGAAATAGGTCCAAAGGATATAGAAAAGAATCAAGCTCTTGCATTTAGAAGAGATGAACTTACAAAGGAAGCAGTTTCTCTTGATGGTATAGCTGAAACAGTTGAAAAGCTATTAGAAGATATACAGAAGAACATGTTTAATAAGGCTAAGAAGTATAGAGATGAAAGAACTTATGTAGCTAATAATATGGATGAATTTGTAGATATAATAGAAAACAAGCGTGGATTTGCTAAGGTTATGTGGAAGAATGATGCTGAAAATGAAGCTAAGATAAAAGAATTAACTGGTGCAACTATAAGAGTTATACCATTTGAACAAGAAAAGCTTGGAGATACTTGTTTCTTTAGCGGTGAAAAAGCAGACAATATGGTAATATTTGCGAAAGCTTATTAAAATAAATGTAAAAAAGCAGCTATTTAGCTGCTTTTTTATTGTCTAATTCCTAGGAATAAGAAAAAATCGTAAGCTATATAATTTTCTTTAAAGTTCTTTTATAGGCCTGTATTTTTTATTAGAATGAATATTAAATATTTCATAGTATTTAATTTATGTATTTTTCTTGATAAAAGTCAAAAAATAGAATAGATAAAAACAAATTGAAAATAAATATAATAGATAAAATCTATAATAATATTCTTAAACAAAAAAAGTAATATATAATAAAGAATAATAGGTAAAAAAACAATTGTTTTGGAGGGAAAAACTACAATGAATGAAGAAAAAGTAATAGAAATGTTTAAAGAAGGTTTTGATTGCGGTCAAGTAATAGCAGCTGCAATTGCAGATGATTTAGGAATAGACAGACAGATTGCTTTAAAGAGTGCAGCAGCATTTGGTGGAGGAACTTTTGATGCAGGAATATGTGGTGCATATATAGGAGGATTAATTGCTCTAGGTTTTAAGTATGGCCACAGTGAAGAAAATGATCTACTTGCAAAAGGAAAAATGATAGGTAAGGTATGTGAATATAAAGAAGAGTTTTCAAAACTACATTCTACTAAAATAGGGTGCTCGGAAATATTGGGTTATAATCTAACTATTGAAGAGGATTCAAAGATAATACAAGAAAAAAACCTTTTATTTACAGTTTGTCCTAAGCTTGTAGTAGATGTCATAAATATAGTAAAAGATATTTAGACATATTTTTATAAAAAAATTTAAAGTTGATTCATTTATAAAGACGATAAAGCATACTTTATTTTTATTAAAATTGTTAATATTGAAAAAAACAATATAGCGGATATGTATTATTGAAAAAAGGTTAAAGCTAATCACTAAAAATACTACTAGGATTATATTATTGTGGTAAGATAGAATAAGAAAGTATCATTTTTAAAATTTTAAATAATTATATTAGAAAAATATAATCAGGAGGGGTATTATGGATTATTATTTTGAAAAAGAAGATTTAGCTAAATTTGGAGAAGGGAAACTAAGAGAAAATGCTGAACAAATGTGGGACAAATTTATGGAATACTATGCTTCAGTATATGATGAGAGTTCTCTTACATTAAGAGAAAAATCTCTTATAGCTTTAGCAACAGCATTTGCAGTACAATGCCCTTATTGTATAGATGCCTATACAAATGCATGTCTTGAAAGAGGATGTGATCAAGACCAAATTATAGAGGTTGCACATGTAGTTGCAACAATAAAGGCAGGAGCAACTCTTGCATTTGGAGTTCAAAGTAAGAACATTATTGAAAAAAAGAGCATGAAGTAATTTAATTATAGTTGGAGATTTTAAAAGATGAATATAAAGGAGTTAAGTAAAAGAATAGAGATTCCAGAATTTAATGATTCAGTTCAAAATAAGGAATATTTAAAGACACTAGGGAAACCGTCAACTTTACAGGTAAACGTTGGCAGACTATGTAACCTTAGATGCAAACATTGTCATGTTGAGGCTGGTCCAGATAGAAAGGAAATAATGGATAGAGAAACTATGCAGGCGTGTTTAGATGTTTTTAAAAAATATGAATTTAAAACAATGGATATAACAGGTGGTGCACCTGAAATGAATCCTGATATAGTTTGGTTTATAGAGGAAAGTGCAAAAATAGCAGAAAAGGTAATTGTAAGAACTAATTTAGTAATACTTTTGACAGAAAAATATAGACACATGGCAGAAGTTTTTAAGGACAATAAAGTAACAGTAGTATCTTCTTTACCCTTCTATACAAAGAAAAATGCAGATATACAAAGAGGCAGTGGAGTATTTGAAAAATCAATAGAAGCTCTTAAAATGTTAAATTCTCTGGGATATGGAAGAAATTCGGATTTGGAACTTGATATAGTATTTAATCCAGCTGGAGCATATTTGCCACCAAGTCAGCAAGAAATGACAAAATTATACAAGGAAAGATTATATTCACAGTTTGGTCTAGTATTTAATAATTTATTTACTATAACTAATAATCCTCTAGGAAGATTTTCAGATTTCCTAGATGAAAGTGGGAATCTTGAGGAGTATATGAATACACTTTATTTTAATTTTAATCCTGCGACAGTAGAAAATATGATGTGTAGAGATCAAGTATCTGTTTCATGGGATGGTGGACTTTATGATTGCGATTTCAATCAAGCAGCAGGAATAAAGGTAGATGGTATTGATAATATCTTTGATTTAAGAGAGGAATCTTTAAAGGTAAGAAATATAAAGACTGGTAAGCACTGCTATGCATGTACTGCAGGTGCAGGCTCAAGTTGTGGAGGAGCAACAGAAAAGTAGTAAAAATCTTTTTAATTTGTAGATTGAAAAGTTTGTATATAAAAAGGGCTAAGTCGTAAACTTAGCCCTTTTTATATACAAGCTTAGATTTATTAAAATTTTTAGAAGAACTTTAAGAATTATCTGAAAGTATTAATTTTTATCTAAAACTCATATAAAAATGATATTAATAGAATTTATGATATGTAAATTTAAAAAAATTCTGTTAAGTCTTAAATTTTATTTAAAAGACAAATTGATTGTGAGGCTATACCCTCTTTTTTACCAGTAAATCCAAGTCCTTCTTCAGTAGTAGCCTTAATATTAATATTTGATACATCTGTATTAAGAACTTTTGAAAAATTGTATTTCATTTTTTCGATATGGCTTGCCATTTTAGGCTCTTGGGCTATTATTATGCAATCAATATTTCCTATTTTATATCCCATTTCTATCATCAAATCATAGCAGTATTTCATTAATTTTAAACTATCGGCTCCTTTGTATTTTGGGTCGGTATCAGGGAAGTGCTTACCCAAATCACCAACTCCAAGAGCACCAAAAATAGAGTCGATTACTGCATGTGTAAGGACATCTGCATCTGAGTGTCCAAGAAGTCCTTTTTCATAGTCAATTTTTACTCCACCAATTATTAAATCTCTATTTTCTACTAATTTATGAACATCATATCCTATACCTACTTTCATATTGTCCTCCCTAAAAGCTATTTTGTTATTTTGGCAATTGTTTCTGCAATTATTAGGTCTTCAGGCGTAGTTATTTTTATATTATTGTAGTTTCCCATTACCATTTTGACCTTGTAACCTATATTTTCCACAAGAGAAGCATCATCTGTTGCTAAAAAAGCTGTTTCTTTTGCATATTTATAGGCCTTTTTTATAATATTTATGTGGAAAGCCTGTGGAGTCTGTGCACACCATAGGTTTTTTCTGTCAGGAGTAGAAGAAATATTTTCAGAGTTATCCACAATCTTAATTGTATCTTTGCTTGGAACGCCCACACAACAACATTGATGAATCTTAGTTTCTTCAATGCATCTATTGATGGTATCATCATCTATAAAAGGCCTAGCACCATCGTGTATAAGAACGTAGTCAGTGTGAATAATTTTTTCAAGACAGTTTGATATAGAGTCTTGTCTTTCTTTTCCTCCATAAACGATATTTATGTTTTTAAATTCATATTGTGAAATTATATCTTGTATATACTTTTCATCTTCTTTTCTTATAGCAATAGTTATATTGTCTATATTTTTATTATTATAAAATTTTTCTATAGTCCAAGCAATTACGGGTTTATTATCTATTTTTAAAAATTGTTTATTAATATCGCTATTCATTCTTTTTCCAGAGCCTGCAGCAACTATTATTACATCAATCATAATTTACCTCCAGTAAATATTTATATTAAGAAGTATATCACAGAGTAGTTGCAAAACCAAGTTGACTATGTTTATAAAAATACCAAGCAAATTTTATAAAAATTCAATACATACTCATTTATAAAATAAAGAGTTTTTTCGGTAGATAGTATTGATAAAAAGGTAAAATTATTGTGATATCTATTTTATTCGATTTTATTATAATATTTATTGATTTTTATTTTTATCAGTATCAAGTATTATAAAGCTAGAAAAAAGAGTCTCAGAAATATTTTTCTAAGACCCTTTTATAAATTCTGATTTCTAGAGAGTTTTATCTCTGAATTTTTTTACGTTGGCGTTTTTCAGCTTGCTCTATAATATTATCAACCCATTTTTGAGTTTTTCCTACAAGAATATCGTATTGTTGACCATTTTTTAATGTTATTCTTATACCATCATTTGTAATAAAAGTAGGCTTGAAATTTTCAACCTTTATTATTTTAGATAGTGGTATTCTCATAGCTTTTTTTTCGATGAGTTCAGGATCAGGTGTATTGGCAAAAATAACAAGTGAGTCAGTAAGATATAGCCAACCTTTTGTATTTCTTTTACCAGCTACAACCATTTCTGCAATTTCATCCATAACAAGAATTCCTTCTTGTTGCATTTTTTTAGCAAAAATTCTCATATTTGTAGTATCTTTTCCTCTTCTATTGAATAGAAGACCTGATAAGAAAAATGTTCCTCCTAACAGTATGAAGAAGTATAGAAACTGAACTATACCTGTTAAAAAGCCATCTTGAGAAAAACGGCTAAAACTTAAAACGATACCGAATAGAAGTCCTACTATAACAGAAACAACAAGCTGTTTTAAAGTACTAGTTTTCATGCTTTCCTCCTTGAACGTTAATTTTATTTGAAATAAGCTAAGCTCGATTTTCAAATTGAGATTGTAAATCTACAAGGTATATTATAACAAGTTTGAGATTAAAAACTCAACTATTTTAAAAATACGAGCAAGAGGGGAGGATTAACATCAATAATTAATAGTTGTTTAGCTTTTTCTTTGCAGGTAAAAATAAAGATATAAATACACAAAGCAAAGCTAATACAAAGGCTACTATATAAATATTGTTATAGCCCAAAAATTGTGACTGTACAATATCAGATGCTTTCAGTGAGTGATTATTTAAAAAATTGGCTGTGTTCACACTTATTCCCAAATTGCTAAAATATTTAACAATAGAATTGTTTAAAATCATTCCAAAAGCACTTATTCCTATCGTTTGTCCAAGTGTTCTTATAAACATTACAGACCCAGAAGCCATTCCCATATTTTCTTTTGAAAGTGTTTCTTGAACAACAAACAACAACATGTTAAAGCTTCCACCAAATCCTAAACCTATAATACAAGACATAATTCCCATATAGCAAAGATTTGAGTTAGGCTTAAGGAATATGAGTCCCAAAACCCCAAATGCAAGAATGGATAGACTTGCTACTAATATATTTTTAGTGGAATAACGACTAATTATATTAGATAGCAAAAATGAAGCCAGCATCCATGAGGTTGAAAGGGGTACAATTGCTACCGTAGACATTATAGGTGGATATCCCTGAACACTTTGCATAAAAGATGGGTTATAAACGTCCATAGCTATAAGTATAGTTGCATTGAAAAACGTAATTATCATTATAAGTATAATTTCCTTTGAAAAAAGCTTATATGGCAATACGGGATGCTCCGCTTTTTTTTCAATCTTAGAAAATATAATCAGAAACAGTACAGATAATAGAACTGGGCTTAGTACATTTAAGCTTAAAAAGGAATGGTTTTCTAATGATGACATTGCCTGTATAATACATATTACAAATAAAGTCATTATAGATAGTCCTTTTATGTCCAGTTTTTCTGAGTTTTTATTTTCTTCAAAATTATAATATTTATGAACTAGGAACATACTTATAAGTCCAACAGGTATGTTTATATAAAATATCCAATGCCAAGTGAATTTTAGGAGTAAAATTCCTCCTAACAAAGGGGCTAGTAGACTAGCAATACTCCAAACAGTGGAGTTATATCCACTGATTACAGCACGTTCTTCAATATTAAAAACATCACCGATAACAGCCATTGTTAATGTAGCAATAGCTCCTGAGCCAAGTCCTTGAATGGCTCTTGAAAAAATTAGAAAGAGCATATTCTTTGAAAGGCCACACATCAATGAGCCGATTAGAAATATAACGATAGAACTTTGTAATAGTTTTTTCTTTCCATATAAGTCAGCAAGTTTTCCAAAAACAGTATTAGAAATCGCTGAAGTCAATAAAAATATGGAAAAAACATAACTTGCAAGGTTAAAACCTGAAAGATCTTTAACTATAGAGGGGATTGCTGTCGTTACTATGGTGATTTCCACTGCACCCATGCTGTTGCATATAAATAAGGCTAGAGCTACAAGCTTCTTTTCTAATGACATAATATCCTCCGTTACTTAGAAAGCCCAATTGCCATCTTTAAAAATTTCATGAGATTTTCCAGATTTGTCTATACCTGTAATATTAAGATCAGAATCTCCTATCATAAAGTCGACATGAGTAATACTAGAATTCATTCCTACTTTATCCTTTTCATCCTCACCTAGTTTATCTCCATTTTTTATATTAGAACTGTAAGCTGCACCTATTGCCAAATGGCAAGATGCGTTTTCGTCAAATAGAGTACTGTAAAAAATAGTATTAGTATTGGAAATTGGAGAGTTATATGGTACAAGTGCCATTTCTCCAAGTCTTAAAGAACCCTCATCTGTATCTATTAGTAGTTTCAGGCTTTCATGTCCCGTTTCTGCTTTATAGTCAATAATCTTTCCATCTTTAAATTTAATCCAAAAATCATCTATAGTATTGCCTGCAAATATAAGTGGCTTTGTACTATAAACAATTCCATTTACCCTATTTTTATGTGGCATTCCATAAACTTCTTCAGTAGGAATGTTAGGACAAAATTCGATACCATTAATATCGAATGCTGAGCCACCTTGCCATATATGACCTTGAGGAAGTCCTATTTCTAAATCTGTTTTAGATGATTTGTATATAAGTCTATCAAGATCTAGTTTATTTAGAGTATCCATTTTATTTCTTATATTTGAAACGTGAGATTTCCAATTTTCAACAGGATTTTCAGAAACTCTTGAGCAATATAAAATCTCATCCCATAACTTTTCAATAGCTTCATATTTTTCTAAATCAGGATAAAGTTTTTTTGCCCAAGTCTCTGAAGGTACTGCAACAATAGACCATTTTGCTTTATCAGAAAGAGTATAAGAACGCCATTCTTTTAGATATTTTCCAGAAACTTTTTGAAATCTAGATATTCTATCTGTATCTACGCCTTTTAAAAGGTCAGGGTTTGCAGAGACTATACTTAAAAAAGAGCCTCCATTTTTTGCTATTTCAGTGTATTTATAAGATTGCCATTCTGGGTATTCATCAAAGGCTTCATCTGGTGCAGATAAGTAATTTTCTCTTGTGAGTACTTCGTCAGAGTATTCTACATATACATGTTTGGCACCTGCTTTATAAGCTTCTTTTACACATCTTCTTGCAAAATCAAATGCTTCGATATCAGTTCTTATTAAAAGAGTTTCTCCTTTTTGAACATTGATACCTGTTTTTATTGCTAATTCTGCAAATTTATCTATCCTTTTGTTCAATTCCATAAAAAAACCTCCTAATTTTTTAAAAATATTTTAATATATGTTTTCTGAAAAATATTAAAGAAAATTATATTTTGAAAAATATAAAATGCCTGTATATATATAATATCATAATAAAAAGAACTATATATAAAATAATATATAAAATATTAAAAAAACTCATGCAAATTTTATACATGAGTTTTTTTTAATATTTTATTGTTTTTTTATATTCATATCCAACATATCTTCTGGAATAAGATTTTTAACTATATTTTGAAAGTTATCAAGGTTATATTTTCCTGAACCAGCCATAGCAAAATGCTTATTTGCAAGTTCTACAGGGTATTTATCAAGTCTGTAAACTTTTCCGTCTAAACCATATTGATTTCTTTCTAGATGGAATACAAGAGGAGTAAATTTTGCATTTTCTATATATTTTTTATCTCCATTTTTTACAAATGTCCAAGAAGCCATGCCTTCTAGATAGGGGTCTGCACCGAGCATATTATGAACAAAGTTTCCTGTACCATAGTAGACAAGTGTTTTTTTTCCGTCTTTGTTTTGAAGCCATTCGGATTTTTGTATAACGTGTGCATGTGATCCCAGTACAAGGTCTGCACCTAAATCATTAAATAATTTTGCAAATTTTATTTGTGTTTTGTTTAAATTGTGAAAGTGCTCATCGCCCCAATGGACAGATATCATAACAAAATCAGCTTGCTTTTTTGCTTTTTCCATATCTTTTCTTATTTTATTTTCTTCAAGATAAGGAACCATATATTCTTTATCGGGTTTCATACCGTTTGTATCATATGTGTAAGAAAGGACGGCTGTTTTTATACCGTTTTTGTCAATAATAAGTGGTTTGTCTCTATCTTCTTGTGAATTATAAAGCCCTACTGTATAAAGCTTTGTCTTTTTCCATAAATTTATTGAATCGGAAATACCTTCAGAGCCCATATCCATAGAGTGGTTATTGGCTAAATTAATAAGATTAAAGCCAGTTTTAGTAAGTGTAGGAATCATGGCTTCGGGAGTGTTAAATTTAGGATAATTATGAATTCCATATTTATCACCAGCAATAATAGATTCTTGATTAATATATTTAATATCGTATTTATTGATTTCATCCTTGATTTCTGAGTATAGATTTGAAAAGTCATACTGTCCATCTCCGAAGACACCTTTTCTTCTATCTGAAGAACTATAAATACTATCGTGAATCAAATTATCACCTACACCAACAAAGCTAACTTTTTTAACTGTAGATAAGTTTTTATTTGAATTGGATTTATTATGATTTTCTTTTATTGCTTGCGAAAAGAAAATTGAAAAAAATGATATTACAACTACAGAAATAATGATTGTAGTTACAATAGTTAAACGATTATTTTTAAAGTCCATAATTTATAAGTCCTCCCCAATAGTTATATACAGTATAATTATATAGCAGCAGTTAAACTATTTCCATATAAAATGTGTTTAAATATGCTAGATGAAAAAATAAAAATTAAATCAATAATATTTTTAAAATATTTTTATTTTTCCTTATGATATTGAAATTGTGGAAAAGCTTTAAAGATATATTTATTAATCGAAAAAATTATTAAATATTTTGTCAATCATTAACTTAAATCTAATGTAAAAAGAGTAATTACTTTATCTAAAATCTACTAAAAAATATAGCAAATAAAGCTATTTATTTTTTCAAAAATAATTGACTTTGCTTAATTCCAATGATAAAATATAAAGGTATGTAATCTTTAAAAATTATAGATTACTTTTTTAGTAGAATACTAAAAGCATCAAAACAATTAATCAATATGCAGTGCATATTGGTGTGGTTGGCGATCACTGATTAAGATCGGAAATTTAAAAAAAAGGAGGTGCAGTTGATGCCAACAATCAACCAATTAGTTCGTAAGAGTAGAAAAGCTGTAGAAAAGAAATCTACTGCTCCAGCACTACAAAAGGGTTACAATTCTTTATTAAAGAAAGCAACTAACGTTAGTGCTCCACAGAAGAGAGGTGTTTGTACTTCTGTAAAGACAGTAACACCTAAGAAGCCAAACTCAGCCCTTAGAAAGGTTGCCAGAGTTAGACTTACAAACGGTATAGAAGTATCTGCTTATATACCAGGTGAAGGACACAACTTACAGGAACATAGTGTTGTTCTTATAAGAGGTGGTAGAGTAAAGGACCTTCCTGGTGTTAGATACCATATACTAAGAGGTACACTAGATACAGCTGGTGTTGAAAAGAGAAGACAGTCTAGATCTAAGTATGGTGCTAAGAGACCTAAGGAAAGCAAGTAATAACTAGTTTAAATTAGAAGGCACTTTGAAAAAGGTAACTTGAGCCGAAAATCAAGCAAAAAGAAAAGCTGATAAAACAGCAATTGATTATAGTTCGATGCTTTAAATATATATATTTATTTATGGCATCACGGCAAAATAATTGTCGAGTACCTATGATTTAACTTTTATAATTAAGGAGGGAAGCGAAATGCCAAGAAAAGGTAATGTTCCAAAGAGAGAAGTTTTACCAGATCCAATGTATGGAAGTAAGGTAGTAACAAAATTAATAAATAACTTAATGTATGACGGAAAAAAAGGGAAAGCACAGAAGATAGTATATGATGCTTTCGCTATAGTAGCAGAAAAGACTGGTGAAGAAGCACTAGAAGTTTTCAATAAGGCTATGGAAAATATAATGCCAGTACTAGAAGTAAAGGCAAGAAGAGTTGGTGGTGCGAACTATCAGGTACCTATCGAAGTTAGAGCTGATAGAAGAGAAACACTAGGACTTAGATGGTTAGTTAGATACACTAGAGCTAGAGGCGAAAAGGGTATGGTAGAAAAATTATCTAAGGAAATAATGGATGCAGCTAATAACACTGGTGCATCTGTAAAGAAGAAGGAAGATACACACAAGATGGCAGAAGCAAACAAGGCATTTGCTCATTACAGATGGTAATCTATTCTTTTGTATAAGTAATTAAGGAGGAAACAGATGGCTAGACAATTTCCATTGGAAAAAACTAGAAATATAGGAATAATGGCCCACATAGATGCAGGTAAAACTACAACTACTGAAAGAATTCTGTTCTATGCTGGACGTACTCATAAAATAGGTGAAACACACGACGGTGCATCTCAGATGGACTGGATGGCTCAGGAAAAGGAAAGAGGTATAACAATTACTTCTGCCGCTACTACTTGTCAGTGGAAGGGTCATAGAATAAACATCATAGATACTCCAGGACACGTCGACTTCACAGTTGAGGTTGAAAGATCTCTAAGAGTTCTTGATGGTTCTGTTGCAGTTTTCTGTGCTAAGAGTGGTGTTGAACCTCAGTCAGAAAATGTTTGGAGACAGGCAGAAACTTACGGTGTTCCAAGAATAGCATTCGTAAATAAGATGGATAGACAGGGAGCTGACTTCTACAATGTTGTTCAGATGATGAAGGACAGACTAAAGGCTAACGCAATACCAATGCAGTTACCTATAGGATCAGAAGACAACTTCACTGGTATAATAGATCTTCTAGAAATGAAGGCTCAGATATACAAGAATGATCAGGGTACTGAAATAGAAGAACAAGAAATTCCTGCTGATATGCTTGATAAGGCTAATGAATACAGAGAAGCATTAGTAGAATCAGTATCTGAAACTGATGAAGAATTAATGATGAAGTATCTAGAAGGTGAAGAAATAACAGTTGAAGAATTAAAGGCTGCTATAAGAAAGGCTACAATAGCTTGTGAAATGAACCCAGTATTCTGTGGTACAGCTTATAGAAATAAGGGTGTTCAGTTAATGCTTGATGGTGTTATAGATTACCTACCTGCTCCAACTGATATAGAATCAATAAAGGGTATATTACCAGATGGTGAAGAAGGTGAAAGACATGCATCAGATGATGAGCCATTCTCAGCTCTAGCATTCAAGATCATGACTGACCCATTCGTTGGTAAGCTTGCATTCTTCAGAGTTTACTCTGGTACATTAGAATCTGGTTCTTATGTATTAAATGCTACAAAGAATAAGAGAGAAAGAATTGGACGTATATTACAGATGCATGCTAACACAAGAGAAGAAATATCTTCTGTTTATGCAGGTGATATAGCTGCTGCAGTAGGTCTTAAGGACACTACTACAGGAGATTCACTTTGTGATCCTAATGCACCAATAATTCTTGAATCAATGGAATTCCCTGAACCAGTTATATTTGTTGCTATAGAACCAGCATCAAAGGCTGCTCAGGAAAAAATGGGTGTAGCTCTTCAGAAGTTATCAGAAGAAGATCCTACATTCACAGTTAGAACTGATGCTGAAACTGGACAGACTATCATAGGTGGTATGGGTGAACTTCACCTAGAAATCATAGTTGATAGACTTCTAAGAGAATTTAAGGTTGAAGCTAAGGTTGGTGCTCCTCAGGTTGCTTATAGAGAAACTATCACTCAGCCAGTTGATGTTGAATATAAGTATTCTAAGCAGTCAGGTGGTAGAGGACAGTATGGTCACGTTAAGATCAGAGTTAACCCACTTGAAGCTGGTGAAGGATATAAGTTTGAAAACAAGACAGTTGGTGGATCTGTTCCTAAGGAATATGTTGGTCCAGTTGACCAGGGTATCCAGGGTGCTATGCAGTCAGGTATAGTTGCAGGTTATCCAGTAGTTGACGTTGCTGTTGAATTATATGATGGTTCTTACCATGAAGTCGATTCATCAGAAATGGCCTTCAAGATGGCAGCATCTATGGCATTCAAGGATGCTATGAAGAAGGGTAACTCAGTTCTTCTTGAACCAATATTCGCAGTTGAAGTTGTTACTCCAGAAGATTACATGGGTGATGTTATGGGTGACTTAAACTCAAGAAGAGGTATGATTCAGGGTATGGAAGCTAGAAACGGTGCTCAGGTAATAAGAGCTCATGTTCCACTATCTGAAATGTTCGGATATGCAACTGACCTAAGATCAACAACTCAGGGTAGAGCAACTTATACAATGATATTTGATCACTATGCACAAGTTCCAGCTTCTGTTGCTAAGGCGATAAGTGAAGGAAAGTAATTAGTGAGTTAAAATACAAAAAAACTTTAATTAAAAGCTATTAGTTTTTGATTGAAACGTTGAAAAATACATAAAAAAGTGATATACTTATATAGAATTTACAGTTTATTGTAAAAAAAAGGCGGGTTTTGTTACCCGCCGCATAATAATAAAATATTATTTTATAATAGGGAGGAAATTTGAAATGGCAAAAGCTAAATTTGAAAGAAGTAAGCCACATGTTAATATCGGTACAATAGGTCACGTTGACCACGGTAAGACTACATTAACAGCAGCTATAACTAAGACTTTATTTGACAGATATCAGTTAGGAGAAGCAGTAGACTTCGCTAACATAGATAAGGCTCCAGAAGAAAGAGAAAGAGGTATCACAATATCTACTTCTCACGTTGAGTATGAAACTCCAAACAGACACTATGCTCACGTTGACTGCCCAGGACATGCTGACTACGTTAAGAACATGATCACAGGTGCAGCTCAGATGGACGGTGCAATACTAGTTGTTGCAGCTACTGATGGTCCAATGCCTCAGACAAGAGAACATATACTACTTTCTAGACAGGTTGGTGTACCTTACATAGTTGTATTCTTAAACAAGTGTGATATGGTAGACGACGAAGAACTTCTAGAATTAGTTGAAATGGAAGTTAGAGAATTATTAAATGAATATGACTTCCCAGGAGATGATACTCCAATAGTTAGAGGATCTGCTTTAATGGCTATAGAAGATCCTAAGTCTAAGTGGGGAGATGTTATAGTTGACTTCTTCGAACAGATAGACGAATATATACCAGCTCCAGAAAGAGCAGTTGACAAGCCATTCCTAATGCCAGTAGAAGATATATTCTCAATAACTGGTAGAGGTACTGTTGCAACTGGTAGAGTTGAAAGAGGTGTTCTTAAGGTTTCTGATGAAGTTGAACTAGTTGGTTTATCTGAAAAGCCAAGAAAGGTTGTTGTAACTGGAGTTGAAATGTTCAGAAAGTTACTAGATCAGGCTGAAGCTGGAGATAACATAGGTGCTCTTCTTAGAGGTATCCAGAGAGATGAAATAGAAAGAGGACAGGTTCTTGCTGCTCCAGGTTCTGTTCACGCTCATACAAAGTTTACAGCAGAAATATACGTTCTTAAGAAAGAAGAAGGTGGTAGACATACTCCATTCTTCGATGGTTACAGACCACAGTTCTACTTCAGAACAACTGACGTAACTGGTGAATGTAAACTTCCAGAAGGTATAGAAATGGTAATGCCTGGTGACAACGTAACTATAGAAGTTGACCTAATCAACTCTATATGTGTAGAAGAAGGACTAAGATT
>JAHHSS010000119.1 GCA_020025095.1 Peptostreptococcus sp. | reverse complement strand
CAATTTCTATAATTTTATTCAAAGAAAACAATTTCATACATCCCTTTATTTTTAAAATTTTATTTAGATATTTTTGTATTAAAAAAGGATCTTTATTTAAAGACCCCTATTTACATTTTATTAAGATATATGTTGTATTAAATAAAAATAGCATGATTTTAATACTGAACATTCCTTTTTATTATTTTATTCTAAAAGCCTTTGCAAGATCTGCTGGGTTGCTTCCGCATACGTATAAGCCTGTAGTAAGCTCAAAACCACCAAAATTATACTTTCTAGGTACTATATGAAAGTGAGTTCTCATTTCTTTCCCAATTTCTTTATTTACTGTTTTTGAATGTAAAATAACATTAAAAGGAATATCACCATGATATTTTTCCATATTCTCAAACATATTTTTAAATAAATAAGATAATTCATCAATATGTTCAAAACTCCACTGGTCAACATTCAAATCATCTTTTCCAACTATTCTGACTTCTCCATTATATCTCGTTGCGTGTGGAACAAATGCTAAAAAATATTTCCCATTATATATTAACCTATCCTCGTTCTTTATCTCCATTTCAACGAGATCTTCATATAAATTCCTATCAGTTTCATTTTTATATGCATCAGATACTTTAATTTCTTTCATAATTTCAGGTGGAATAAGATTCGATGAAACCATCTGAGAATGAGGGTGCATAAGCGATGCTCCTGCATTTCTTTTTGAGTTTTTAAAAACACTTACATATTCTATACCTTTCCTCATAGATAGTTCCCTATATCTATTCTTAATAAGAGTAAAAGTATTTTTAAACTCTTCATTTGTCATATTATAATAACTACCATTATGTCTATATGTTTCAATCAAAACCTCATGTTCTCCAAATATTTCATTTGTAGATAAATCAAGTATTGGGAATTTATTTGCAACAGACATAGCAAGCCACTCCCCTTTTGAGTTTTTTATTTCTTCCTTTATTTCTTTTATATTTGATGTATTTCCTCTGCAAAAAGGACATGATTCACTATACTCATCTTCTTTATTATCAAATTCACTAGTCGCTTTTACTTTGTCAAGAGGTCTTTTGTTTCTGTAACTTGAATATATTACTATATCTCCTGTTATCATATCTTTTCTTATTTCTTTCATTATTATTTACTCCTTTATGCTAAAAGTTATCTATAACAAATAATATGTTTATTATAAATTATATCACTAATTCAGCATATAAAGAAGAATATGACTCTTTAATTATTGTATTTACATAAAATTCAAATTTCTTATTATCATCATATATCAATTTTCCCTTTTTATTTTTAGGTCATTTTTTGTTAAAATATAAATATAGTATAAACTTATTTATTTTTTTCTAAATTTATGTTATATTAATTCTAGAAGAAAAAACGTTTTTACGACTTATTTTCTTTCTAATATAATAAGGTGAAATTGTGTTGCGTATTTAAATCGCAACTTAATTAAGCAACATTTAATTATACGGAGGTTTATATCATGAAATTTTCTAACAGAGTTGGTTCAATGCAGGCTTCACCAGTAAGAAAGCTTGTACCTTTTGCAAATGCTGCAAAAAAAGAAGGTGTTAAGGTTTACCATCTAAACATAGGTCAGCCTGACATAAAAACTCCAGAAGGATTTATGAAAGCTATAAGAGAATTCGATGAGGATGTTTTAAAATATGCTGATTCAGTTGGTTCTGAAGAACTAGTTGAAGCAATGATAAGCTATTACAAAGAATATGATATTGATTTTGAACCAGGAGAATTATTAATAACTAATGGTGGTTCAGAAGCATTATTATTCTGTATGTTATCTTTATGTGATGATGGTGATAATATATTAATACCTGAACCATTCTACACAAACTATAATGGTTTTGCAACTTGCGTAGATGTAAAGATAAAACCTATAACTACTAAGGCAGAAAATGGATTCCACCTTCCATCAAAGGAAGAAATATTGAGTCGTGTTGATGACAGAACTAGAGCTATACTTCTTTCAAATCCTGGTAACCCAACAGGAGCGGTTTATACAAGAGAAGAAATGGAAATGTTAGCTGAAGTTGCAATAGAAAAGAACTTATGGATAATAGCTGATGAAGTTTATAGAGAATTTGTATATGACGGATTAAAATATACAAGTTTTGGTAATTTAGAAAATATACAGGATAGAGTTGTAATAGTTGATTCTGTTTCTAAGAGATATTCAGCATGTGGTGCTAGAATAGGTTCATTAGCTTCTAAAAATAAAGATTTTATAGATCAGGTTCTTAAGCTTTGCCAAGGAAGACTTTGCGTTCCTACATTAGAAATGGTTGGTGCTGCAGAACTTTATAGAACTCCAAAATCTTACCTAGCTGAAGTTAATGCTGAATACTGTAAGAGAAGAGATGTATTATACAATGAAATAATGAAAATAGATGGTCTTGTTTGCAAAAAGCCAACAGGTGCATTCTATATAGAAGCTAAGCTTCCAGTAGAAAATGCTGAAGATTTTGTTATGTTCATGTTAACTGAATTTAGACATAATGGAGCTACTACAATGGCTACTCCTTCAGAAGGATTCTATGCTACTCCAGGTCTTGGTAAGGATGAAATCAGACTTGCTTACATACTTAAAGAAGAAGACCTTAGAGCTGCTGCTGAATGCTTAAAACTAGGATTAGAAGCTTACAAAGCAAAGGGAAATAAGTAGTAAAATTTCAAATTTCAACTTATAAAAAACCACCGATAAATATATCGGTGGTTTTTACATTGGAATTAAGTATCGTTGAATACATACTAGAGTAAAATTTTTAACTAAATCTCTAGCATATAATTTTTGCCCCCTAGTTTATTACTAATTATCAATACTTTCCATTGTTTTAATTATTTCATTCATTGACTCAAAAAGTTTTCCCAAATCGTCCTTTTTTATTTTTACTATTTTATCATGAAGATTTAATTTTAAATGTTCTAAGAACTCACAAGCCATCTTATCTCCATCTTTAGTAAGAACAATATTGTATTTTCTTCTGTCTTTTTTGTCTTTCATTCTCTCGACATATTTTTTTCTTTCAAGGTCGTCTATCATGCTTGTAAGACTTCCTTTCTCTATGTTCAACATATTACATAACTCACTCATACTTATAGAGCCATAGTTCTTTATGAATGTGAGAGCTCTTACTTGATTTTTATTTATATTTTTTCCCTGTATAAAGGACTTTATATACTCTAAATAAAAATCATTGTACAATCTTGGAAGTGATTTAACCAAGAAAGATATTGTTGTGTCGACACTTTTCTGCATACTTATATCTCCCTTCTATAACAAATACGCTTTCTTTCAAATCGAATTATGAATTAATGCGATAAAATGCAATTCTCATACTTCTCTACCTCTTTTAAGTATATTATAATTAAAAAGTTCTTATTTTTCAACACTGTACTGTATTAGGTAAATTTAAATGTGAAGACACTTTTTGCAATACCTTTTATAATTATCTTTTTTTAAATTATTACCTGATATATTTTAAAAAATTTTGTTTTTTTACCTACTTTTTTATATTTTATTTTAATTATTTTTTTTAAAAGAGAAATG
>JAHHSS010000118.1 GCA_020025095.1 Peptostreptococcus sp. | reverse complement strand
TCTTTATATATATCAATAACTTTTTAGTAGTAATATTTATAATTATATTTTATACTTTTTATTTTTAAAGCTTTTTTTATTTTCTTTTAGGAAAACGATTGACATTAATATAAATAAATTATATAATAAATATAATAAAGGTTTTGTTTTTCATTTCTTTACCTCAAATTTTGTTAATTGTTATCTTTTTTTGAAAAGCAGAACACTGTCAGGGCAGTTATTTGACTGTCCTTTTTGTTGCTCTTTTTGATATTGTTACATTATTTATAACTAAATATTATTTGCTAATAAGCAAAAAATATTATTTAGAATAAGCCTAAATATTTTTAACTTATAGTTTTATATATTTCATTATATCTGTTTCTATTATCGCAGGAGATTATCTTTAAAATTAATTGTATCGATACTTTTTTTCTATTTTTCTTATTGTACTGCAAATTATTGACTTTTTTTTCTTGAGCATCTAAAATTGTATTGTACTAATAATTAAATAATTTTCGGAGGTATTCTTATGAATAACGTAAGTAGTAAATTATCAAAGCTAACTCAAACGGCAATATTGGCTGCACTTTGTTTTATTACATTCACTTTTTTACAAATTAAAATTCCTATTCCAGGAGGAGATATGACATCTATACATTTCGGAAATGTGTTTCTTGTTTTAGCAGCTCTTCTTTTAGGTGGATTTTATGGAGGATTAGCAGGCGCTATTGGAATGACTATAGCGGATATTATGGATCCAGTATATATATTAGTTGCTCCTAAAACTTTTATATTGAAATTCTGCATCGGTCTAATAGTTGGAATTATTGCCCACAGAGTTGCTCATATAAATGAAACTAATGATAAAAAATATATATTTAAGTGGTCTCTTATTGCTTCTATTTGCGGTATGGCCTTCAATGTAGTTGCAGATCCAGTTGTAGGATATTTTTATAAAATATATTTACTAGGTCAGCCACAAGATGCTGCTAAAATCCTTGCTAAGATAAGTGCAGGTGCTACTCTTTTCAACGCTATTACAACAGTAATAATAGCTATGGCTCTATATTCTGCTTTAAGACCTATATTGATAAAATCTAATTTGCTAGTAAATTATAATGTAAAGAAAACAGCTTAACTTCAAATTTATTAACTAATATAAAAAACAAGAGTTCCTTTTTAGGAGCTCTTGTTTTTTATATATTTATTCTATTTTTTACAGATTTTTATTCTTTCTTACCTTTTTAATGTTAAAATTATTATCTAATATTATTCTTTAGCTATATCTGCAATATTTTTATCAAAGTGAAAGCCTCTTTAGTAAAATTACTAAAGAGGCTTTCTTATATCATATAATATACTTTAAAATACTACAATACTTCTACTTCAACATTTTCTCTTTCATCTATTTGTTTGCTAATTTTTTCTATAAATGAATCAACACTCATACTTCCAAGCTCACCTTCATCTCTTGATCTAACAGATATTTCTCCGCTTTCAAGTTCTTTTTCACCAATTACTAACATATATGGTATCTTTTCAAGCTGTGCTTCTCTTATTTTGAATCCAACCTTTTCAGTTCTATCATCAAGTTCAACTCTTATCCCCTTCTTGAATAACTGATCCATTATCTTTTTAGCATGTTCATTGTACTTATCTGATACTGATATTACCTTTACCTGACATGGCGCTAACCAAACTGGGAATTTACCAGCATAGTTTTCTATTAGTATACCTATAAATCTCTCTATAGAACCTAAAGCAACTCTATGTATCATTATCGGTCTATGCTTTTCACCATCTTTACCAATATATGTAGCATCAAATCTCTGTGGAAGCTGCATATCTAGCTGTATTGTTCCACACTGCCAAGTTCTACCTAAACAATCTTTTAAATGGAAATCTATCTTTGGACCATAGAATGCACCATCACCTTCGTTAATTACATAATCCATTCCTAACTCTTCAAGAGCTCCTCTTAGGCCATCTTCTGCTACTGCCCATTCTTCATCAGTTCCCATAGAGTCTTCTGGTCTTGTAGACAATTCTACGTGATAGCTAAATCCAAACTTAGTATAAACCTTATCTATTAATTCTACTACACCCTTTATTTCTTCTCTTATTTGTTCAGGAAGCATAAATATATGAGCATCATCTTGAGTAAAGGCTCTAACTCTCATCAAACCATGTAATGCTCCTGAAAGCTCATGTCTATGAACTCTACCTCTTTCTGCAACTCTCATTGGAAAATCTCTATATGAATGTAACTGACTCTTATAGAATATCATTGACCCTGGACAGTTCATAGGCTTGATAGCATAATCCTCTTCATCTATCTTCACAGTATACATATTTTCTTTATAGTGGAACCAATGTCCTGAAGTTTCCCAAAGCTTTCTATTAAGAATGATTGGAGTTTCTATTTCTACATATCTGCTTTCTCTGTGTATTTCCTCCCAATACTTCATTAAAGCCGCTTTTAATTCAACACCTCTTGGCAAGAATAATGGGAATCCCGGACCTTCCTCAGGAATCATAAATAAACCTAATTCCTTACCCAACTTTCTATGATCTCTCTTCTTAGCTTCTTCAAGCATTTTTAAATGTGCATCTAAATCTTTCTTCTTTTCAAAAGCAGTACCATATACTCTCTGAAGCATCTTATTATTTTCGTCACCTCTCCAATAAGCACCCGCTATATTTTGAAGCTTAAAAGCTTTTACTTTCTTTGTACTCTGAAGATGTGGCCCACGACATAGGTCTACAAATTCGCCCTGTCTATACATTGAAATTTTTTCATCTCCTGCAAGGTCATTTATCATTTCTACCTTATAATCTTCATTTCTGTCACTCATCATCTTTAGAGCTTCTTCTCTCGAAACTTCAAATCCTTCAATAGCTAAATCTTCCTTAACTATTTTCTTCATTTCAGCTTCTATCTTTTCAAGATCTTCTGGTACTAATCTATGTTCTAAATCTATATCATAGTAAAATCCATTTTCTATTGCAGGACCTATGGCAAGTTTAGTTTCTGGCCATAATCTCTTTACTGCCTGTGCAAATATATGAGCTGCTGTATGTCTAAAGGCTTCTTTACCTTCAGAATCATCAAACTTAAAGAAATTAACCTTACAGTCCTTTTCCAATTTTTCATTCAATCCTGCTGGTTTTCCATCTATTTCTCCTACTAGTACACTTCTTGCAAAACCATCACTTATACTTTTAGCTACATCCAATAAAGATGAGCCATCTTCAACTTCTACAAAGTTTCCGTCCCTTAATTCAACTTTTATCATCGTTATTTCCTCCATTTTTAAAATAAAAAAATCGCCCCAATATAAAATATTGGGACGAGTAAATCGCGGTTCCACCCAAGTTGATGCAACACTGCACCCTCTCGAAAGACTTTAAGGCAGTCAACCGAGTCTTTTCACTATCGCTACTAGACTCTGCTAAAAGGTAGTTTTCAGATATCTCTTTTCTTGTGAACTTTCAGCCGATGATTCAACTTCTCTTATAGATGACCTATACCCTACTCTTCCTTTGTCAAAGCTTATAATATTAACGTTGTATCCATATTATCATATAGTATTTTATTTTGCAAGTTATTTTTTTAAATTCACTGACATTTTTTGAAAAAAACACTCATATGATATTAGATTTCAACTTTTTTAACATAAATAATATATTTAAAAATACTTTTTAAAACTATTAAACTTTATAA
>JAHHSS010000117.1 GCA_020025095.1 Peptostreptococcus sp. | reverse complement strand
AATCATGAAGAAAGAATAGGGAAAGTAGAATTAACAGTAGAAAATCATGGAAAAATATTAAAAGATACTCAAGCAAAAGCAGATGTAAATGAAAAAGCAATAGAGAAAAATAAAAACAATATAGATTATTTAAAAAATAATGCTAAGGTAGCAGGAAGTTTAATAGTAGATATTAAGAAAGATGTGGCTAAGAATGTACAAGATATAGCAGGGAATAAGGAAGCAATAGCAAATAACAAAGAAGAAATAAAAGCAACAAATGTAAAAGTATCAGAATTAGGAAGAGATGTAGAAAGAGCAACATCAAATATAGAAGAAACAAACCTATTGATGGAAGGTCAAAAAGCAGCATTAAAAGATACTCAATCAAAAGTAGATGTAAATGAAAAAGCAATAGATACAAATAAGCAAATGATAGCAAGCAATAAAAATGTAATAGATGGTAATACAAAAGCGATAGAGAAATTAGATGATAAAGTAGAAACACATAGTTTTGATATAAAAGGTCTAAAATCAAATAAATTAGGAAAAGATGAATATGCAGCAGACCAAAAAGAATTAGTAGCAAAACTAGATAAAGAGATAAAAGATAGAAAAGACCATAGTAAAATATTTAATAAAGGAATAGAAGCTAATAAGCAAGAAATAGCTTTAAATAAAGCGTCAATATCTAATCATGAAGAAGCAATAAAAGAATTAGGAGAAGTAGCACTATCAAGCGCTAAGACAATAGATGCAAATAGAGCAGATATAGATATTAATAAAAAAATGATAGCAAGCAATAAAAATGTAATAGATGGTAATACAAAAGCGATAGAGAAATTAGATGATAAAGTAGAAACACATAGTTTTGATATAAAAGGTCTAAAATCAAATAAATTAGGAAAAGATGAATATGCAGCAGACCAAAAAGAATTAGTAGCAAAACTAGATAAAGAGATAAAAGATAGAAAAGACCATAGTAAAATATTTAATAAAGGAATAGAAGCTAATAAGCAAGAAATAGCTTTAAATAAAGCGTCAATATCTAATCATGAAGAAGCAATAAAAGAATTAGGAGAAGTAGCACTATCAAATGCCAAGACAATAGATGCAAATACAAAAGCAATAAAAACACATGAAAATAAAGTAACTGAGCACAATGAAATACTAAAAGCTCATGATGAAAGATTAGAAGAAGCTGAATTTGTAGTAAATAATCATGGAAAAGTTTTAAAAACACATGAAAAAGCATTAATAAATCATGATAACGATATTAAAAAATTAAATGAAAAATTTGCTAAAGATGGATTACATGTAACAGATGAAAAACAAAATATATCAATTACAGGAACAGGAGAAAGTGCTGCTTGTATAGAAGGAAAGGTTAATACAGTAATAGGAATAGGTCATAAAGTAAAAGGAGATAACAATAATATAGTTGGAGACCCTAATGTTGTAACTGGTTCAAATAATACAGTAAGTGGAAATAATAATAGTCTTGAAGGAAACAGCAATATTGTTATAGCTAATAATAGTAAAGTTAAAGCTAATAATTCTGTAGTTTTAGGAGAAGAGTCATCAACAAATGAGGATAATGTAGTTTCAGTAGGTTCTCAAGGAAATGAAAGAAGAGTAACTAATGTAGCAGCTGGAATAAGAGATACTGACGCTGCTAATGTTGGACAACTTAGAGAAGTTAACCACAGAATAGACCACGAAGTAAAATCTTTAAATAAAGGTATAGCACAAGTTGCAGCTATGGCATCTATGGATTTTGGAAAACTTGAACCAGGAGAAATGGGAATAGGAGCAGGAGTAGGTCATTTTAGAAATCAACAAGCAGTTGCAGTTGGAGTAGGATATATACCAACAGAAAACTTAGGAGTAAATGCAAAAATGGCAGCAACACCAGGTTCTGGATTTAAAAATACAACTGTTGGAGTTGGAGCAGTTTACAAATTTAAAGTAAGATAAAATATAAAAAATAGTAAAAGATAGGAGGTCAATGACCTCTTATTTTTTTGGCTATTTAAAGTTGATTTTCACACTCATCTTAGCTTTTAAAAATAGTAGAAAAATTTGTGTAAATATGGTACAATTTACGAAGCTATAGAGAGGTGAAAAATATGAAAATACAAGTTCCTAACCATATTGCAATAATAATGGATGGAAATGGAAGATGGGCAAAAAAAAGAGGATTACCTAGAACTTTTGGGCATAAAGAGGGAGCCGCTGCTCTTAGAAAAATAATCACTCATGCAGCTCAAATAGGAGTAAAATATCTTACAGTATATGCCTTTTCCACTGAAAACTGGAAAAGAAGTCAAGAAGAAGTAAGTGCTTTAATGTTTCTTTTTAAAAGTTATATTAAAAATGAAGAAAAAAATATAATGAAAAATAATATTAGATTTATGGTTTCGGGACGAAGTGAAAATGTTAGTCCAACATTGTTAAAAGCTATTAGAGAATTAGAAGAAAAAAGTAAGGATAACAGTGGTCTTACATTTAATATAGCTTTTAATTATGGAGGAAGAGCTGAGATAATTGATGCTGTAAATAAAATTTTAAAATCGGGAAAAGAAGAAATAACAGAAGAAGAGTTTGGGAAGTATTTATATAATGATTTACCTGACCCAGAATTACTGATAAGAACTAGTGGTGAAATGAGAATATCAAACTTTTTACTTTGGCAAATAGCCTATTCAGAGCTTTATATAACAGATACTCTTTGGCCTGATTTTAATGAAGCAGAGTTAGATAAAGCAATAGAAAATTTTAATAACAGAGACAGAAGATTCGGAGGAGTAAAGTAATGTTAAGTAGAATAGGTGTAGCATTAATAGGGATACCTCTACTGATTTGGATATTATATTTTGGTGGAATTCCACTACTAATATTTACAAATGTTATTGTATTGATTGGAGCTTATGAATTTTTTAAAATGGCTGAAATGGGTGGAAGAAAACCACACAAATTTTTAGGAATGTTTATAGCTTTTTTAGTTCCTAATATGGTATTTTTAAGTGAGCTTAAACTTCCTTTTGGTGGAATTGCTTTTCCAGTTGCCTTGGGAATAATAATGCTTATAACATTGAGAATATTCCAAAATAGAGTAGAAAATGCAAGTGTTGAGATAGGGGAAACATTAATAGGAGCTTTATATCCTTCAGTGTTATTTTCCCATTGCTTAATGATAAGCTTTTTACCTAACGGTGGAAAGTGGCTACTTGCAGCTCAAATAATGGTTTGGGTTTGTGATTCATTTGCTTATTTTGTTGGAATGGCTATAGGAAGAAAGATATTTTCTAGAGGATTTAATAGTATAAGTCCTAAAAAATCAATTGAAGGGGCATTAGGAGGTACATTATTTACTATTATTGCTCTAAAATTATTAGATAAATATCTTGCACTTACCACTAATGGAATGGGTATTTTAACAGTGATAATACTTGGAATATTTATTAGTGTGGTAGCTCAAATAGGTGACTTAGGGGAGTCGATGTTTAAAAGAGAATTTAAAGTAAAAGACTCTGGAACTATTTTAAGAGGTCACGGGGGAATACTTGATAGGTTTGATAGTATGTTATTTGTAGCACCTGTCATGTATTATTTATTAAAATTTATGGTATTGTAATAAATATATAGTGGGTGAGTTCTACTCACCTATTTTTTGGTTCTGTTAACTAGAAATGAAAACTGGCTCAAAGAAGATTAAAAGGTATTTAG
>JAHHSS010000116.1 GCA_020025095.1 Peptostreptococcus sp. | reverse complement strand
ATTCAAATAATTTAAAATTATATTTATATACTAATAAAAAGCCCAATTTAAAAATATTTTTAAACTGAGCTTTTTATAAATTAAAAATTCATTTCTGAAAATCATGCTTGCATTTTTATTTTTTTCTTCTTATAGCTTTTGTTATCTCCATACAAATAACTGAAATTACTGCTATTAATAATGATATTCCAAATTCTCTTATAGAATAGGCTGCTGGTATTGCAAATATAGGTCTTATTGCTGGTATCATAACTACTCCTAAAAGACCCAAACATACAAGCACAGCATATATTACAAATTTGTTTGAAAAGAATCCAATAGCAAATGAATTTCTAAAATCTGATCTACAAGCAAATGTTTGAAGTGTTCTTGAAAGAAGTAAAGTTGTAAATGCCATAGCAACGCCCATTTCGTTAGATATTTTCATACCTATATACTGAGCTACTATCGCAGCTATACCTACAAATATTCCTCTTGATAAAATAGCTTGTAGCGTTCCTCCTCCTAAAAGCCCTTCATTCTTTTCTCTAGGTGGAATATTCATTATACCCTCTTCAGGATTTTCCATTCCCAATGCAATTGCTGGTAAAGAATCATTTACCATATTTATAAAGATAAGTTGAAGCGCAGTATATGGGTTTGACCAATCTGCAAATACTGCAAACAAAATAGAAATAATCGCTCCAAGATTTCCTGAAAATAAATATGTAATTGACTTTTTAATATTACTATAAACTGTCCTACCAACTTCGACTGCATCTATTATACTTGCAAAATTATCATCCATTAAAACCATTGCAGAAGCATCTTTAGCTACTTCTGTACCACTTCCCATAGCTATACCTATATCAGCATTTTTAAGAGCTGGTGCGTCGTTTACCCCATCTCCTGTCATAGCTGTAACTTTATTTTTCTTTTGCCAAGCAGATACTATTCTTATTTTATTTTGTGGAGAAACTCTAGCATAAACACTTATTTTTTCTAATTCTCTATCCAATTCATTGTCACTAATATTATCTAATTCATTTCCAGTGTATGCAATATCTCCATCTTCAAATATACCTATTTCTCTGGCTATCGCTACTGCAGTGGTTTTATGATCCCCAGTAATCATTATAGGCTTTATTCCAGCTAACTTTGCTTTATGAACAGCATGGATTACTTCCTCTCTAGGTGGATCTATCATTGCTATTAAACCTATAAATACAAAATTATCTTCACAATCTATATTTATAGAAACACCTTCTTCTATCTCTCTATATCCGAATGCCAAGACTCTCAAGGCCTTATTAGAGTATCCTTCATTTTCATCTCTTATTGCTTTTTCCTTATCTGGTGTCATGCTTAGCATTTTATCTCCTATCAAGATATTATTGCATCTTGATATTAGTATATCTGGAGCACCCTTAGTAATCATTATATTTTTTCCATTGATATTATGAACTGTTGACATCAACTTTCTATCTGAATCAAAAGGAATTTCTTGAAGTCTTTTATATTTTTCTCTCACTCTTTCTGTGATATATCCTCTTTTATCTGCAAAAACAGTTAAAGCAATTTCTGTTGGATCTCCTATTTCTTTTCCCTCGTCACTTATAATTGAATCATTGCAAAGAGCTGCCGCAAAATTAAGCATTATCTCTGAATCTAATTTTTCAAATTCTATACTATCTAATTTATCAGCTTCTTCTACTTTCTTAGATGCTGTTTTTGAGTTTGATTCCATACTTTCGTTTGGGTATGTGTAATACTCAACAGCTGTCATTTTATTCATAGTAAGAGTACCTGTTTTATCTGTACATATTACTGATGTAGAGCCAAGTGTTTCTACTGCAGGAAGTTTTCTAATTATTGAATTTTTCTTTGACATTGTCTTTGTTCCTGCAGATAGTACTATTGTAACAATTGATGATAGTGCTTCTGGTATGGCTGCAACAGCTATGGCAACCGCAAACATAAATGAACTTAGCACTACTTCTTTAATATTTTGATGTCCACCATGTGTAAAGGCTCTAAATACTTCTATTGCAAATATAAATATGCATATCGCAACAATTGCAATCCCAAGTTTCTTTGAGAATTTCTCTATATTTGACTGAAGTGGAGTCTGCTTTGCCTCTGTATTATCAAGTAAATCTGCTATTTTACCTATCTCTGTATTCATTCCTGTTTTTGTACATAAGTATGTAGCCCTACCATTTACTACCATTGATGTTGAATATACCATATTTCTTCTATCACCTACAGTACATTCTCCATCAATTATATCCGTATTTTTTTCTGAAGGCTCTGATTCTCCAGTAAGCATTCCTTCAACTACCTTTAGTGATTCTGCTTCTATTAGCCTACCATCTGCTGGTACATAATCTCCTGCCTCTAAAAGAATAATATCTCCTGGGACGACTTCAGTAGAAGATATAGTCAGCTTTACACCATTTCTCAATACTTTTGCATTAGGAACAGACATTTGTTTCAAACTATTTATAGACGATTCCGCCTTTTTAGTCTGTACTGTTCCTAAAATTGCATTTAATATTAGAACAAGGAAAATAATAAGCGATTCCATTATAGAACCTGTAGCAATTTGTATAATTGCTGCTATTATTAAAATAATTACCATCGGGTCTTTAAAACTTTCTAGAAAAATCTTCCAAGTAGGAACACTTTCTTTTTCTTTCAACTCATTTTTTCCGTATTCTAGAAGCCTTTTTTCTACGGCTTCATCACTTAAACCATTTACACTAGATTCCAAAACTTTTATGGAATCATCAACATTCATCATGTAAAATTCTTCTCTTTGTTTCATATTTACCTCCTTTAAAAATGTAGTAAGTAGTTTAATTTAATTCATCCTTATATACAAACATAATATCTTATATCTTATATTGATATATATCTGTTTAGTAAAAATATAAAATCAAATAAAATATTAATATATCCTACTTAAATGTTAGTATACATTAAAAAAAGCCCGACAACCACCTCCAAGATAAACTTCACCTGTCTATCTGAAAGTCTCGCTGTCAAGGCTAAAATCCCTGTTCAATATCCGAGTGCAAAGCACTGTCTTGACGAATAATGAATGCACAAAGTACATCGCTACTCCCCTTCAATATTGAATATTATACATCAATAATATACTTTTGTCAAAATAATATGCAAAAATATTTACTTTATATTTTAATTAAAAAAGACGCCGTAAAAACAGCGCCCTTTTATACCAATTAAAGAACTACTAGTACTTCTACTTCTACTCTTGCACCCTTTGGTAGTTCCTTTACAGCTACACAAGATCTTGCTGGCTTGTGATCTCCGAAGAAATCAGCATATACTTCATTAACCGCTCCGAAGTCTGCCATATCAGCTAAGTATACTGTAGTTTTAACAACGTTAGTCACATCTGCACCTGCTTCAGTAAGTACAGCCTTTACGTTCTTTAGTGACTGAGCAGCCTGAGCCTTTATATCTCCTTCTACTAAGTTACCAGTTTCAGGAACTAGAGGTATTTGACCTGAACAATATACCACGTTACCTACCTTTATTGCTTGTGAATATGGTCCAACTGCTGCTGGAGCATTTTTTGTGAATATTACTTCTGACATAATTTATTCCTCCTATATTTAATATACATTAATTATATACCTTATCCGTTAATATTTCAACATATTTTATCATTTTGTTTTTGAAAAATAAGTTTTATATCTTTTTTTCTAACATTTCAAACTTTATAGT
>JAHHSS010000115.1 GCA_020025095.1 Peptostreptococcus sp. | reverse complement strand
CATCAAATTTTAATATATTAATATTAAAAATTAGTATCCTCAATAATTAAAAACTAATAATATATCCCAAAAGGCGAAATTTTTCTTTCACGTAAATATCTCCAGGCTATAAATATAAGTAATTATATATAATTAAAATCATCTAACTATATTATGATAAGGCATTAATATATTAAGAAACATATTAAAAAATTCAAAAATATTTTACATAGCTTTATATTCTTCCCCAAAAGCTATTATAATTATTATTAAAATTTTCTACTTGAAAAACTTATTTTTTCCACAAAAATTTATCCAGTTTTGAAATAAAAGGCTACTATGAGACCTCCATTTAATCGATACACCTAAATCCTTTTTGCCGTCCACGTAATAATTTTCGGGAATACTTATATCTTTCCCACTATTAAGATCCCTAATATACTCAAGCTCCAAAGTTTTTCTATCATATTCTCCATGTCCAGTAATAAAAATAAATTTTTGATCTTTTGTAGCTGCAATATTCAAGCCTACTTCATCAGATGAGGATACTATATCGATATCCTTAATTTTACTTACATCACTTATAGTAGAAAATGTGTGCCTTGAATGAGGAACATAGAAATTCTCATCAAATCCACTTGTAATATAGATATTTTTATTGAGCTTACACTTATAAATACCAAAGAGCTTTTTTTCTAGTTTTTTCTTTTCTATACCGTAGTAATGATACAGTGCAGCTTGAGATGACCAGCATACAAAAATTGTGGAAAAAACTTTTCTTTTAGCAAATTCTAAAATTTCAACAAACTCTTCCCAATAATCTACATCTTCAAATTTAAGATTTTCTACTGGAGCACCTGTTATTATCATCGCATCATATTTATAATTTTTAATATCTTCAAAAGTTTTGTAAAATTTTTCTATATGAAATCTTGATGTATTTTTACAAGTATGACTCTTCATAGTTATAAAATCTACATCTACAATGAAAGGAGTGTTCGAAATTCTTCTCAAAAACTGTAATTCTGTTTTTTCCTTAGTAGGCATAAGGTTTATTAAAGCAAGTTTAATACTTTTTTCATTATCATCTTCATTTCCCCTTGGAATAACATCTATATGTTCAGACTCTAGTATTCCAAATGCTGGGAGCTCTCTATCTATTACTACTGACATCTATATCCCCCCTTGGTTAAATATATTTTAAGGCTTGTTCTATATCTTCAATAATATCATCTACATTTTCTATCCCTACAGAAAGTCTAATTAAATTATCTGCTATACCAGCATCTTCAAGTTGTTTTTTTGTTAACTGTCTATGTGTAGTGCTAGCTGGATGTATAACACAACTCTTTGAATCAGCTACATGAGTTACTAATGATACTATCTCAAGACTATCTATAAATTTTTTCGCAGATTCGACCCCACCTTTTACACCAAAAGATATTATTCCCCCTGCTCCTTTTTTTAAATACTTTTCAGCGAGTTCATATGTGTTGCTATTTTTCAACTTAGGATATTTAACCCATTCAACTGATTCATTATCTTCAAGATATTTAGCTACTTTTAATGCATTTTCACTATGTCTTTCCATTCTTAAGTGGAGTGTTTCTATGCCTTGAAGTGTTAGAAAAGCATTGAAAGGTGCCATTATAAATCCTATGTCCCTTACAAATGTACATCTTGCTTTAGCAGAATAAGCTGCTTCCTTAAAGCTTTCTGTAAAGCTTACTCCATGATAGCTTACATCTGGATTTACAAGGTCATCAAACTTACCATTATTCCAATTGAACTTTCCTGAGTCTACTACAATACCACCCAATGCTCTTGAGTGCCCATCTATGTATTTAGTTGTCGAGTGAGTAACAATATCTGCACCATATTCAATAGGCCTACATAAAATTGGTGTCGCAAATGTATTATCTATTATCAATGGAATATTATTTTTATGAGCTATCTTTGAAAATCTTTCTATATCTAAAACATCTACACCTGGATTAGCAATTGTTTCTCCAAAAATCAGCTTAGTATCTTTATCTATTTTTTTCTCTATCTCTTTATCTGAATCACTTATTCCAACAAACCTTACCTCTATCCCATACCTAGAAAGTGTATTTGTAAAAAGGCTAACCGTACCTCCATATAAATTAGATAATGCAATTATATTATCTCCATTTTTACAAATTGTTAATACTGAAAGAATATTTGCAGATTGACCTGAAGAAGTTGCTACTGAGGCCACACCACCTTCAAGTTCTGCTATTTTTTTTTCAAGAACGTCTACAGTTGGATTTGAAATTCTTGAATATATATATCCATCTGCCTTTAAGTCAAATAAATCTCCTAATTCATCTGCAGTATCATATTTATAAGTTGTAGATTGTACTAGCGGAAAAACTCTTGGTTCTCCACTCGCTGCCTCATATCCTGAATGAATACATTTTGTTTCTAATCTTAATTTTTTAAATTTCATGCTTTTACCTCCTAAAAATGTAATTATGATAAAATAAAAAAATCCTTTTCAGCAATTGCTGAAAAGGACGTTATCTACACGTGTTACCACCTTTATTTACAGAATCCTCACGAATACTGCCTCTTCGAGTACACCAGGAAACTGTAAATCAAGTACCATCATACTCTAGCGCTATAACAGGCGCACCTGAATGTATCTAAAAAATTCGATACATCTTCTCCAAGACCATATTCACTAAATTCATCTTCCCTGCTCTCACCAAATACAGGTTCTCTGTAGAAAATATCCAATAGCTACTCTTCTTTTCTTTGAATTTATTATTTAACTTGTTTTATATACTATCCCATTTCTCTAAACTTGTCAACATAATTTTCTAAATTTTATATATTTTCTTTTATATTTTTATTTTCTGTTTATTGCCCATATCCTATTAACCCTTCTTAAATTACAAAAACCTCTATACCTGTTTATCTAGTACAGAGGTTTTTATAATGCTTTCAAATCTTTTTTAACACACATTCAATATTTAAACTCTTTTACCAAGCTCAAATTTTTCTGCCACACTTTCTCTAATTTCATCCCCAGCATTTTTGAATAATTGAACAATTACTACTATTGAAAATGTTGTTGCGGCAATAAAAAGCGCTGAAAATTCTCTTGGTATAATACCAAGTATACTCGGCAATTGCATTGTGTAAGAATAATTTGAGTTTAAAAGTATATTTATTATATGTATTGGAATAACTATTCCAGCTGTTATTTTTATAATACTGTTTTTACTCAAATTAACCCCAGAAGTTCTTACTACATACATTGATTCAAATATCAGCATAGAATGTATCAATATATATGAAAATGTAGTTATATGAGGAAAATTATAACTTTCCATATCAGGAACTAATAAAGCTATTGAAGCTCCAAATATTGAAAAGAGCGCAAAAAAATTAACTACTTTTCCCTTTATTTTATATATCATTAGAGAAAAACCTATCGTAATACTTGACATTCTACAAAAATAAAGAGGTAAAGCATCTTCAAGGGGATTACTTCTTATTGTGAAAAGCCATATCGTAATTGCTAATTGAAGTGAAAGTAAAATAAATCCCATTACTCTCATAAAAGTTTTATTTAATTGCTTTATATCCTTTTTGTAAGATATAAAAAATACTACAGCCCAAACAAAAATACCTACTAATAGCACGTATTTATTTTGATTGCAGTTACTATCTTCCGCAGCACGGAAAAAATAATGTAAACTATTAACTATATTCTCCATTTTTTTATTCCTTTATATTTTTTTTATAAGGATATTGTACTATATTTTCATGATTTTTATACCTTTTTTTTATTTTTGTAACTATTTTATAT
>JAHHSS010000114.1 GCA_020025095.1 Peptostreptococcus sp. | reverse complement strand
GTCGCATAAAATTATACGATTTTATTCATCAACGTCAGTTGACAAAGAACCTTTATTATTTGACCTTTATTATCATTTTTTAAGCAATTTAAAAATTTATAATTGAACTTTCTTACGAGCTGCCTACTTTAGCAAATCTTTTTATGTAAAAAGCACCTAGGATAATCTATCCTAGATGCTTTTTATAAAACTTTATTTTATAAATCAACTCTCTCAAACAAGTGGTCAAATCTCTTTTTATATACTTGTTTTTATATAAGTATAATGTTTATTATATTGATTTAATCAATTTTTCTATATATTTATCTAACTCTTCCAATCTTTTTTGAGCTTTCTCATCAGATTTATTGTAAGCAGCCATATAAATCTTTATTTTTGGCTCAGTTCCTGATGGTCTGAATGCTATCCATGATTTATCTTCAAAATAATATTTAATTACATTAGATTTTGGGAAGCCTTCTACTCCTGCTTTATAGTCTTCAAATTTAACAACATCTACACCCAAAATTTCCTTAAATCTATTTTCTCTTAAATACTGCATTATCTGTGATATTTTTTCACTACCTTCTTTACCCTGCAAATAAATGGAGTTAGTCTTTTCTCTATAATAACCATATTTTTCATATAAATCAATCAATGCTTCGTAAATAGTTTTTCCCTTACTGCGGTAATATAATGCTAATTCAGAAATCATCATTGTTGCAACTACTGCGTCTTTATCTCTACACTGATCTCCTATAAGATAGCCATAACTTTCTTCGTATCCTAGGACAAAAGTATGTGAACCATCTTTTTCATACTTTGTCATCTTGTCTCCAATAAATTTAAAGCCTGTAAGAATATTGATTACATCTACTTCGTAATCTTTAGCAATATCTGCTCCAAATTCTGAAGTTACTACTGTTTTTATCATGCAAGCGTTACTAGCAAGTTTATTCTTTTCTTTTAATCCCTTTATTACATATTCTGTTAAAAGTCCACCTATTTGATTTCCAGTAAGAAGAATAGCTTCACCATCTGAATTTTTAATAGCTACACCCACTCTGTCACAATCAGGATCAGTAGCTATTAATATGTCCGCTTCTTTTTCTTTTAAAAGCTGAATACCTCTTGTAAGAGCAATACTCTCCTCTGGATTTGGTGTTTTTATGCCTGCAAAATTAGGATCTGGCATTTCCTCTTCAGGAACAACTATAACATTCTCGAATCCACTGTCTTTCAAAACATTCAATACTGGCATTCTACCTGTACCACAAAGAGGAGTATAAACCACCTTAAAATCTTTAGCGTACTCTTTTATCAATTCCTTTCTTATTGCATTTTTTTCAACTGCATTCAAAAATTCTCTATCAATTTCTTCACCTAAAAGTACCATTTTATCTTCATACTCTTTTTTAAATTCTGGAATTTCTGAAAAATTTTCTATTGAATTTATTTCATTTAGTACCTTATCCGCTACCTCAGGCATTATCTGTGCACCATTATCTCCATACACCTTGTATCCATTGTATTCTGGAGGATTATGACTGGCAGTTATTACTATTCCTCCCACACAGTTTAACTTTCTTACAGTATAAGACAACATAGGCGTAGTTCGCAAATCATCAAAATAATATACTTTTATACCTGTAGTAGCAATAGTTTTAGCAGCTTCCAAACAAAATTCTCTAGACATATTCCTGTTATCATATGCTATCGCTATTCCTCTATCCTTGGCATCTTCATAATTTTTCAAAAAATATTTTGCAAGTCCATAAGAAGTTTTTCTGACCGTATAAATATTCATTCTGTTTGTTCCAGCTTCAACTATCCCTCTTAGACCAGCCGTTCCAAACTCTAAATCTCTATAGAATCTGTCTTCAATTTCTTTTTCATTATCTTTGATTGATAAAAGCTCTATCTTTGTATCTTTATCAAAGTAATCTGAATCAATCCATTTTCTGTAATTTTCCATGTAATTCATATAATCACCCCTTATGCTTTTCTTTATTCTATTGTAAACTTTTTGTCCTATTAAGTAAAGTCAAGTTATTCAAATTTTAAAATATTTTTCATGCACATTAAAATCAAATTCAAAATTGCTTCTCATGAAAATATTTATATTAAATTATATAATATCATCTTTAAAAAGTATATTATAAAAGGGCATGACTAAAATCACGCCCCTAGTATATAAATTTATTATTCTTTTTCTGGCCACATCTTTAGAATATCTTTCAATTCAGGAATTGTATTTTTATAGAATTTAGGCTTTGCAATTCCATTGTTCTTCTGAGAAGAATAATCTCTAAGAGCTGCATAAGCATACTTACCTAAAATAACAATTACCACTAAATTCAGCAATGCCATTAAAGCCATAAATAAATCCGCAAAGTTCCAAACAACTTCCATTTTTACAAGAGAACCATAGAATACAAATACGCATACCAAAGCTCTTGTTATATTTAATATAATTTTTTCTTTTTTCTTATCTTCTCCGCACATAAACTGAATATTAGATTCGCCGTAGTAATAATTACCTACTATTGAAGAAAATGCGAACAAGAAGATACATACAGACAAGAAGATGCCTCCTATAGGTCCTAAGTGGAAAGCAAGCGCTTCTTGAGCAAGAAGTATACCTTCATTTGCACTAGAGCCATAACCACTAAATAAAAGAACCATAAAAGCTGTACAAGTACAAATTACAATAGTGTCTGTGAAAACTCCTAGAGATTGTATTAATCCTTGCACAACAGGATGTGATACATCTGCTGTTGCTGAAGCATTAGGAGCTGAACCCATACCTGCTTCATTAGAGAATAACCCTCTCTTAGCTCCTGTTAAAATAGTTGCCATTAATCCCGCACCAGTACCTGCTACAAATTCCTTAGGATCAAAGGCTCCTACAAATATTGCTTTTATAATACTTGGAATTTCAGGTATATTTATTATCATAATAATTATTGCAACCAAGATATATAACAAAGCAAATATTGGAACTATTATTTCACTAACTTTAGATATTCTATGAATACCTCCAAATATTACTAAAGCAGTAAAGACAGCTATTACAATACCAAAAATAGTTCTATTTATTCCGAATGAACTATTCAAGGCAATTGACATTGTATTTGCCTGAACTGCATTAAAAACAAATCCATAAGTTATTGTTATAAGAACAGCAAAAATTATTCCTAACCATCTTGCATTCAATCCTTGCTCCATATAATATGCAGGCCCCCCTTTAGAGGCTGTTCCATTTGGAACCTTAAATATCTGAGCAAGGGTAGCTTCTACAAAAGCTGAAGCAGAACCTATAATGGCTATTATCCACATCCAAAATATTGCTCCTGGGCCTCCTCCTACTATCGCAATCGCTATACCAGCTATATTACCTGTACCTACTCTAGAAGCAGTACTTATACAAAAAGCACCAAATGATGAAATTCCACCTTTAGACTTTGCATCCTTCATACTTTCCTTATCAATCAGTAACTTAAACTGTTCTTTAAAGTATCTAAACTGAACAAATCCAGTTTTAACCGTAAAGAACAAACCAACTCCTATTAGCAAAATTATAAGTACTTTTGACCACAAAAGATCACTAATTGACATAGCTAAATTATAAAATCCATTTAATATTGCCATAATCTCCTCCTATTTTTCATTTGTCAAAGAAGTGTATTTCAAAAAAATAACACAACTAAAATAAATTATTCATATTTATAAGTAATTATACAATATTATCGGTGTTTTAACAATACTTTTTGAAATTTTTTATTATTTTAATTCATTTTTCTCTATTTTTAACAAATTGAATAAGTTGTATTTACTTATTCAGTTTTTACTATTTAATTTAAAGACACAGTGTTTTCA
>JAHHSS010000113.1 GCA_020025095.1 Peptostreptococcus sp. | reverse complement strand
TTACTATCTATTCCATCAAATTTATCATATTTCAAATTACCTTCTTCTTTTAATAAAGCTTCCGTTAATTCCTCACAATTAGAAAAATTTTCTTCTGAATTGTTATATCCTACTTCAAAATTTTTATTTGAACTACTCTTAGTATTTAGCCTATCATTTAATCTTTTTTTACTTATTTTTAAATTTTCTTCTTCTAATCTAAATCTATTACTAAGTATATTAACATGATCTATTATTTCTACGTTCGTCATATTTATACAAAACTCTATTACATTCTGAAGCTCTCTTATATTGCCTGGCCAACTATATTCTTCTAACATTTTCATAACTATTTTTGAAACGCCTAAAATATTTTTACCCAGCTTCTTTGAATAAATATTAACCATATGATTTACGAGCAGGGGAATATCTCCCTTTCTTTCTTTTAGACTAGGAAGTTCTATCGGTAAGACATTAAGCCTATAATAAAGATCTTCTCTAAACATTCCATTCTCTACTAATTCTGGAAGATTTTTATTAGTTGCAGATATTATCCTTACATCTACTTTTATGCCTGACTTTCCTCCTACTTTTTGGATTTCTTTTTCTTGAAGTACTCTTAAAAGTTTAGCCTGAAGATGTATACTCATATCTCCTATTTCGTCTAAAAATATGGTACCTC
Organism: Peptostreptococcus sp.; assembly: GCA_020025095.1. Taxonomy (GTDB): domain Bacteria; phylum Bacillota; class Clostridia; order Peptostreptococcales; family Peptostreptococcaceae; genus Peptostreptococcus. The sequence goes on along the minus strand of JAHHSS010000113.1, from coordinate 3,217 downwards.
TATTTGCCCTTTCAAACATGCCTAGCTTTCCACCTTTTTTAGCTCCTGTAAAGGCGCCCTCTTCATAACCAAATAATTCGCTCTCCAATAGCTCTTCCGGTATTGCTGCACAATTTATTGTTATAAATGGTCCATCACCTCTACTGCTATGAAAATGTATAGCTCTTGCAAACATCTCTTTCCCTGTTCCACTTTCTCCTGTAATAAGAATAGTTGAAGTTGATTCTGCAGCTTTTAGAGCATTCTTCTTTACTCTTTTTATACTTTCTGATTCTCCAATGATATCATCTACAGTCATTCTATAATCAATATTCATTTTATTGTAATTTCTTATAGCATCTTTACCATCCACAAAATCTATAACAAAACCTTTAAAGTCTTTTTTATAATATATCTTATTTATATTATATATTCCTCTTACATTTGCTGTTTCAGAATAAAAAGTGCTACTGTGCTTATTACTTTTTTTCAAGCTATCAAATACCCTATTGTTAAAGAAGTCTAAAACATCTGATATATACATATTTCGTGGATCATAGTTTATATTAAAAAGTTTCTTAAATTTACTATTGCAGGTGTCAATTTTTCCTTTTTCATCCACAGAAACCACAGACTTATCCATTGTATCTATGACCTTAACTATTTTTTTCTTTTCTATATTGTAGGCATATGATTTTATTTCTGCTTTTAAATTCCCTGAAATCAAACTAGCCATTTTTTCTATGAATAAAACTAATTCTTTTTCTCTACTAATTATACTTTTTCTCTGTTCATCATTAAAAGCAATAAGACCTATCACTCCATAACAAATTCCATCTAAAATTATAGGACAAGACATCTCTGCTCTTTCTCTACAAGAATCAAATTTATAACAATGCTTGCAATGCATACTTTCTTTAGGGTTATCTATTACTAAGGTTCTTTTTTCTTCAAAACACCTATTAAATATTGATGTTCCTGGTATTATCTCTCCTATCATTTCCTTATAACTACCAGTTCCAGCTATCCTTTTCATTTCATCATTTACTATGGTTACATCTATATTTATGACAAGTGAAATAGCTTCTGCTACCTTTTGTATTTCATTTTTTATAACATCAAGTTTCATATTTCGGATTTAATTCTCCTTTTCACCTCCATAGCAAATCAATATCTTCTTCTAGAACCTTCTCTATCATCAAAAAAATCATTATTTCTAATCTTAATATCCCGTCTAATATCTTTTAAAATAACTAAAATTTTATTAAGAGTAATTTGAATAGATAGCAAAATAACAAATAGCATTACAACTGCTATTAATTTAAAATTAAATATTTCCATAAAATCACCTCAATTTAAATTATATTATTCACAAAGTAGTTCTTCAAGTTGAGTCACTGTTTTGTCAAATATTTTTAAGGCTCCATCCACAGCTTCTTTTCTCTCCATATCTACTCCCGCTTTTCTAAGTAGATTCAATGGATAATCTGAACCCCCACTTTTTAAGAATTCAATGTATTTTTCAACCGCTCCGGCTTCATTCAATATTTTATCACTTAAAACAGATGCTGCAGAAAATCCTGTTGCATACTTATATACATAGAAATTAGAATAAAAATGCGGTATTCTAGCCCACTCAACGCTAATTAATTCATCTACATCACAAGCTTCTCCATAATATTTTTTATTCAAATCAAAATAAACCTTATTAAAATCTTCAGCAGTCATCGGATTTCCTGCTTCCACATTTTCATGGCATATTTTTTCAAATTCTGCAAATAAAGTTTGTCTATATACAGTTGTTCTATATTGTTCTAAATAATAGTTTAAATAATATATCTTCTCCTCTTTATTTTTTGCATTTTTTAGAAGATATTTTATAAGTAATATCTCATTTACTGTTGAAGCAACTTCTGCAACAAATATTTTATAACTTGCGTCTACATAAGCTTGATTTTTATGAGATAAATAACTGTGTATTGAATGCCCTAGCTCATGTATAAGTGTAAACATCGAGTTTAAATCATCTGTATAACTCATCAAGATATAAGGATAAGAATCATAGCATCCCCAAGAATATGCACCACCCTTTTTCCCTTCATTCTCATATACATCTATCCATCTTTCATTAAATGCCTTCTTAATAAGTTCTAAATATTCCTCTCCCATAGGCTTTAACGCTTCTAATATTATTTCCTTAGCCTCATCAAAACTTATCTTAATATTTAAATCTTTAGCCATAGGTACATACAAATCATACATATGAAGATTTTCAAGTCCAAAATATTTTTTCTTTATTTGAAGATATCTATTAAGTATAAATATATTTTCATTGACTGAGTCTATAAGATTATTATATACGTCAACACTTATATCATCTGCAAATAGTGATGCATATAAAGCTGATGGATATTTTCTAGTTCTAGAATTGAATATTTCAGATTTTATACCTGAAAATAATGTTGACGCCATTGTATTCTTATATTTTTTATATGTTGAAAACTCTGCTTCAAAAGCATCTTTTCTCACTCTTCTACTATTACTTTTAATATATTTTGAATAATTAAAGTGATCTATTCTAACATTTTTCCCTTCCTCATCTTTTATCTCTGGAAATTGCATATCTGCAAAACAAAGCATTTCATATGTATTTTCTGGCCCATCTGTTAATTCTGAAACTGCAGCCATTATTTTTTCCTCTTTCTCACTTAGAGTATATGGTTTTGTTCTTAATATTTCCTTTATCATTCTTCTGTATGGAATAAGTTTTTCGTCTTTCATATACTCTTGCAAAGTATCATCATCAATTCCTATTATCTCTGGAACTATGAATGAACTTGCCTTACTATATTCAGCTTCAAGCATTTCAGATTTTGTTGAATGAGCAAGATTTTCATTTATTCTAGTATCTTCATGATGTTTCATATGAGTATATGCATATATATACTCTAATTTTCTCGAAGATTCTTCCATCAATTTTATTGCGTTATAAAAATTGTCTACTGATTTATCAAGCTTTCCCGCATACTTAGCTATTTTTTCACACGATTTTTCAACATATTCTATATCTTTCTGTATATCTTCCTTATTTGGATACATTTTATCTAAATTCCACTTAAAATTTTCACTAACTTTATCTCTAAGCATCTTATAACTTCTCCTTATAATTTTATTTTTATTGTTTTATATTCATCCTTTAAATAAAGGACTCTCATAAAGCAAGTATTACATATATATA
>JAHHSS010000112.1 GCA_020025095.1 Peptostreptococcus sp. | reverse complement strand
CGACCAAGAAGACTTTTTTATTACCATCAACGTTAAATATTATAGAACCTTTTATTCTGCATCAATATTTATTTTTCTTTTACATCAACTCTTATTTTTGTAGTTACCTTTGGATGTATTTTTATTTCAACAAACCTAGATCCCAAAGATCTAATTGGTTCATCAAGTGTTATCTTTCTCTTATCTACTTCTATATTTTTCTGTTTTTTAAGTTCTTCTGCTATATCCTTTGAAGTAATAGATCCAAATAATCTTCCGCCTTCTCCAGCTTTAGACTCTATGACTATATTTACCTCTTCCATCTGCTTTCCTAAAAGAACAGCTTCTTCATAAGCTATTATTTCTTTTCTTTCTTTTGATCTATTCTTTTCATCTAATTCCTTTACATTAGTATTATTAGCTTCTACTGCAAATTTCTTTTTAAGCAAAAAGTTTCTTGCATAACCATCACTGACTTCTTTTATTTCACCTTTCTTACCAGTTCCCTTTACATCTTTTAATAATATAACTTTCATAATTTTTATTTTTCCTCCTCTTCCAAATATTCCTCTATAACACCCTTAACCATATCATATGCTTGAGATAGGCTTACATCCTTTATTTGAGCTCCTGCTATATCTATGTGACCACCGCCACCAATTTTTTCCATTAAAACGTGAACATTCAATGCTCCCAAAGACCTAGCACTAACAAAGACCGTATCACCCTTCATTCCTAATACAAAAGATGCCTCTATATTTTTTATATTCAACAATTCATCTGCCGCCTTAGCTATTACTATGTTTATATTTTCCAATTCTTGCCTTGCATATGATAAACATATTCTATTATCTATTATCTCAGTTCTTTGTATTACTTCTGCCTTAACTACAAAATCCTCTGCATAAGAATTAAAGAATTTCTTTACTGCAAGTGTGTCTGCTCCTACATTTCTAAGATATGATGCAGCTTCAAATGTTCTTACACCAGTTTTAAATTCAAAGTTTTTAGTATCTAGATAAATACCACCTAAAAGTCCTTCCGCCGTCAATTTGTTGATTTTTATATCATAGTCTGTGTATTGTATAAGCTCTGTTACCATTTCACAAGTTGATGATACGTATATTTCATGAAATAATAATACTGTATCACTTATATACTCTACACCTCTTCTATGATGGTCTATCACTACTAGACGCTTTGATATACCTAATAGGTCAGGGCACTCTGTATAGCTTGGTCTATGAGTATCTACCACTACTATTAAAGTATCTTTATCACACATATCTATAGCTTTTTCATGGGAAATAAACATACCATTATAGTATTTTTCTTCATTAACTCGACTTAGAAACATCTCTACTGCTTCGTTTACACCATCAAGAACTATATTAGCTATCTTACCATAGGATTTACATATATCAAATACACCTACAGCAGCTCCCATAGCATCCATATCTGGATACTTATGCCCCATTATAAGTATCTTATCACTTTGATTTATAAGTTCTCTGAGAGCAAGACCTATCAATCTTGACTTTACCTTTGTCTTTCTTTCAAATCCTTTTGACTTTCCTCCATAGAAGTTAAATCCATCTTTATTTTTTATAGCAACTTGATCACCACCTCTACCAAGTGCCATATCTATAGCTCCTGATGCAAACTCTCCAGTCTGTTCAACAGTATCTCCATCATATCCGACACCTATACTAAGACTGACAGGAAGAGAATTTCCGTAATCAATTTCTCTAGCTTTATCGAGTATACTAAATTTTGTTTTCTCAAGCTCTTTTAATGCTTTTTTCTTCATAAAGAGAACATACTTATCTGTTCCTATTTTACGCATTAAGCCTTGAGTATCTGCTTCAAGATTAGAAAGCAATTTTTCAATATCCATAGTGATAATAGGTCTATTTTCTTCTGGTGTACTCTTTAAAACATCCTCATATCCATCTATTTCTATATTCATTATCACTTCTTTACTATTTTCATATTCAAGTTCTAAATTTTCATAGTCAGTTTTATCAAGCCAGTAAACTATAGCCTTATAGTCTGCAGTTCCATCTGTTTGATAGTCTGACTTTGCAAAGCAATATTTTAAAATATATTTTCTTTTATTAAACTCATACTCATCTTCCATTACTTTTTTTTCATCAAGAACCTTTCTTAAAGTTATATCTCCTACAAGGCTCTCTATATTATTTCCAATCGAACTTTCATCTGCATCCAATCCTACCATTTTGTCGAACTCAATATTTGACCAAAATATTTTACCATCTAAGTCAACTACACTTAAGGGTATTGGATTCATAAGCATTGTTGTTTTTGTTATTTTATCTAAATCAAAACTTATTTCCTTGATTTTTTTCTTAAACTTTTCTTCCTTAACTTCCTTAACTCTGTAATTAGACAAAAACAAAATCACACATGCCAATATTCCAAAAGTCCCGACAAACTGATTTTTAAAAATAGAAAATATACTTAAAAGAAGTATTATCACAAAACTTATCTCATTTAAATAACTGGATGCACAATATTTATGATTTTTATCACTCATTTTTGCCTCCAAAATTCTTTAACCCCGGATCCAATTTTACCCTATAGTTCCATATATTATCTAAGATTCCCAATACTGATATTCCTGGGATTACTCCAACAAAAAGCAACAAGAATACCACTAGTATCCAGTTTATATTATTCTTTATTGTAGTCCATCTTTTTATACCAAAAGCTATAAGGGAAAGCCCCTCTATAAAGAATAATATATTCATCACAAACATAAAGTTGCTAATTATTGTACTTGTATCTATATCGGGTAATGCATACTTGACAATATATAATATTAAAACTGTTGCTACAAGAACAAAAACTGGGTTTCCTGGTAAAATAATACAATCAAACTTAACATTGAATATTTTTTTATTACAAAATCTATTCAATACAGGTATTGCAAAAAAATATGATAAAATCGCAAGAATCAAAGCTCTTATAAATACAGAAATCATTATTATAGTTCCTGTACTATCTAATAATTTATTAAAGACATCTATACTATATATATTTTTTAATTCCGTCGACTTTACAATAGTTGCATAGTTTTCTATTATATCTCTTATCCTGTCATTTAAAATCCCTACAAGATCAATATTCATAAAATATTTCATAAAAGTATAATAGGCAGCTGTACCTAGCATAAATAAGACTATTGATATCATAAATACTCTCAAAGATGCGTAACAATAGACATCGCTATCTTTCTTAAAAGCTAGTCGTATCTTCCTATTTTTTGAATCTCTAAAAGCCTCATTATCAAATGCTATTGAAGACATAAAGGCTGGTAATAAGTATATAAAAAATGTTTCTACACTTATTGCCCTTCCATAAATAGCAAATGTAATTACAGTTGTAAAAATAAGAGCAAAAAATTTGAAAACCCAATCTGAATTAATTCCTATAAGTATCATCGGTATTACTGATAACAATAATACAATTGAAAGCATTGGGGTCGAATTTCCAAGTACTGTAAATACTATCAACATTACTAACATTGCTAGATCTATAAATTCTATTCTATTTTTAGTTTTTATCAAGCGACTACCACCTCCAAAATTAGTGATCAATATTATACTCTATTGAGATAAAATGTAACACTCAATATATATTAAAAATTATTTTAAAATAACTGTTTTGAATTTTATTTTTTAACAATTATTTTCACAAAGCATAATAATGCTATCTTTTATTATAACATTTTTAAATACTATCTGTAAACAATACCTAGACAAGCTAATATTCAAGCTCCTATTTAGTAATAAATATATATTTCACCCCCTATAAACAACTTAAAAAGACTTTTATATTGGTTCTATAATATTTAACGTTGATGGTAATAAAAAAGTCTTCTTGGTCGAAA
>JAHHSS010000111.1 GCA_020025095.1 Peptostreptococcus sp. | reverse complement strand
GCTGTCGCATAAAATTATACGATTTTATTCATCAACGTCAGTTGACAAAGAACCTATTTTTATCTTATTTAAAATTTTCTAGTATATATTTTTCTGCGGCATGTACTGCTATTGCTCCATCTGCGGCTGCAGTAATTATCTGTCTAAGAGATTTCTTTCTAATATCCCCTATCGCAAAAATTCCTTCTACACTTGTTCTACAATCTTCATCTGTAATTATATATCCATTAGGTGCAAGCTCTACTAAATCTTTTACAAGTCCTGATGTTGGATTACTTCCTATAGCAACGAATAAACCATCTATATCTATTCTTCTTTCATTTCCATCAGTTTTATTTACTGTAATTATAGCTTCAGTTTTGTTTTCTCCAACAATTTCCTTTATTGTGCTATTCCATACTATTTCAACATTTGATTCAAAAAGTCTTGTCTGCAAAGTCTTGTTTGCTCTAAGTTCATCTCTTCTATGAACAAGATATACTTTTGATGCTATTCTAGATAGGTATAAAGCATCTTCCACAGCAGTATCTCCACCACCGTTTACTGCTACTACCTTATTTCTGTAGAAACCACCATCACATATAGCACAGTATCCTACGCCTCTTCCAGTAAACTTTTCTTCATTTGCTATACCTAGCTTTCTTGAAGTAGCTCCCATTGAAAGGATTACTGACTTTGTAAGAATTTCATCATTACCAACAGTCAATTTTTTTAGTCCATCTTCAAGAACTTCTATCTTATCTACACCGCTATATTTTATTTCAGCTCCAAATCTCTTTGCATGTTCAAGCATTGCATTTGATAGTTCAACACCATTTGTATCTGGTAGTGCAGGATAATTTTCTATTTCATTTGTAGATACCATTTGACCGCCATGAAATTGCTTTTCAAGAATTAATGTTTTTAATTCTGCTCTTCCACCGTATATTCCAGCAGTCATTCCTCCTGGACCTCCACCTATTATTACTATGTCATAAATTGTCTTTTCGCTCATAACTTACCTCCCGTTAGTTTATTCTAAAATGCTTCTTTTGGACCTTTTGTTCCCGGCTCATAGAAATATAACTTATTTGAATTTTTTTTATATAAATCTAAAATTCTATTTATGAAATTCCAGCTTATTTCTATCTGTTCCCATCCTGAAAATAGACTTCTATCTGAATCCATACAAGCCTTTATCAGTCTTTCATATGCCTCTGGTGTGTTAATTCTATTTTCTAATATGCAACTTTGACAAAAATCCATTTCTACTTCTTCTATTATCTTTTTTTCTGTCCCCGGCTTTTTAATATTAAAGTTAAGTTTTACACCTTCATCTGGTTGAATCTTTATAATTAAGTTATTTCCAGCTACTCCTTCTGAAGTTGATTTAAAAGAGACTACTACTTCACTTTCTCTTTTATCGAGCTTCTTTCCTGTCCTCAAATAAAAAGGAACTCCTCTCCACCTATCATTATCTATCTCTAACTTCATAGCAACGTAAGTTTCTGTTACAGAATTTGGGGCAACCTTATCTTCATTTCTATAACCATTATACTGACCCATTAAAAGAACTTCATCTATCTCATCATCTCTAACTTTTTTCAAGCTTTTAAATACATTGCTTTGTGCTTTTTTTATTGCTTGACTATCTGAAATATCTGCCTCTTCCATGGCTACAATAGACATAATCTGAAATAGATGATTTTGTATCATATCAGCCAGTGCTCCACTTTTATCATAGTATCCAGCCCTGCTATCTACTCCAACAGTTTCATAAACATTTATATCTATTTTTTCTATAAAGTCTTTATTCCACACACCTTTAAATATTGCGTTTGCAAATCTTAAAGTCATTATATTTATTATCATTTCTTTTCCAAGATAGTGGTCTATATGATATATATTTTCATCTTTAAAGTAGCTTTTTAAATTATTGTATATTTCTTTAGCTGACTCTAAATCCTTTCCAAATGGCTTTTCTATTATTACTTTTGTATCTCCCATGCAACAGCTATCAGAAGTATTATTGACATTATATTCTTTTCTAGCTAAACAGTTAGCACTTTTTAACCCTTTTGATATAGGACCAAAAAGGCTTGGAGAAACAGCATAATAATAAATTAAACCATCTCTCATTTTATTTTCTTCTATAAAGTCTACAAGACCATTATATTCTTGCATATTATTCATATCCATCTTGTAGTACTTTATTCTTTTTCTAAAATCGTTAAAATCTTTGTCCGTATATTGAAGTCTAGAAAATTCCTTTGTCCAAGCATTTATTATTTCTATATAATCATTTTCTGTATACTCTCGTCTACCAATTCCTACTATTTTGTAGTCCTTAGGCAAACTTCCCAAACAGTGTAAATTATAAAGGGCTGGAAACAATTTTCTATATGCAAGATCTCCTGTACCGCCAAAGATTACTATACCTCTATTATTTATCATCTTTTCCATCTCTACTTTATATATCTTTTTAAATCAATTAAATTTTTATCTATATTTAAAATATTAACACTAAATCCATATTTTAGTCTTAATTTTCTTCCTTAGCTATCCAATCAAAGTGATAACTACCTTCCTTATCTACTCTCTCAAATGTATGTGCTCCGAAATAATCTCTCTGAGCCTGTATAAGATTTGCTCCAGATTGTGCTGTCCTATAAGTATCTATATATTCAAGAGCTGAAGTCATAGCAGAAACAGCAACTCCATTTTGAACTGCTATAGAAACAAGCTTTCTAAAATCTGCTAGTCTAGTGTTTATTTCATTCGCAAAAAACTTTGTAAACATAAGATTATCTATACTTTCTTCATTCTTAAAAGCATCTGATATATCATTCAAGAATTTTGCCCTTATAATACATCCACCTCTAAATATTTTAGCTATTTCAGAAAAGTTAAGCGTCCATCCATATTCTTTCTGCGCTACACTCAATAGCTTAAATCCTTGAGCATATGAAACAATCTTTGAAACATAAAGTGCATTTTTTACTAATTCAGCAAATTCTTCTTTTTTAATACCAGAATCAGCGACTTCATTTACTCCAGCTTCAATTATTTTTTCAGCCTTGATTCTTTCATCTTTTAGATTTGACATAAATCTTCCATTAAGTGCTGCTGTAATTACAGATATATCTACACCTAAATCTATAGCTTCTAAGTTAGTCCATTTTCCTGTACCCTTTTGAGATGCTTTATCAACTATCATATCTAAAAGATATCTATTTTCCTCTTTTACTTTAAATATATTTCCAGTAATTTCTATAAGATAACTTTCTAATTCTGTATTATTCCATTTTTCAAATATCTTATATAAATCTTCATTTGTAAATCCCGCAATTTTCTTTAGTAGCGTATATGACTCTGCTATAAGCTGCATATCAGCATATTCTATACCATTATGCACCATTTTAACATAGTGACCTGCGCCATCTTTAGAGATATATTTACAACATGGCTCTCCATATGCTTTGGCTGAAATTTTTTCAAATATTTCAGAAACATAAGAATAAGCTTCCTTATCTCCACCCGGCATAATAGCTGGTCCAAATCTAGCGCCTTCCTCTCCACCAGAAATACCGACACCCAAGAAATATATATTTTTTTCTTTTAAATAGTTTCTTCTTCTAATAGTATCTTTAAAATATGAATTTCCCCCATCGATTATTATGTCTTTTTCATCTAATAAGTCTAATAACTGCTCAATCAGCATATCAACAGGTGCACCAGATTTTACCATTAAAAATACTCTTCTTGGTTTTTCCAAAGAATTTACAAAATCTCTTAAGTTATATGTTGGTATAAGCTTGTCATTCCCATGCTCTTTCATTACCTTATCTACTACTGAACTAGTTCTATTAAATATGGATACCTTATAACCATTATCCGCCATATTAAGAGCTAAATTCATTCCCATTACAGATAAGCCTATCACTCCTATATTACTTTTCATATAATTTCTCCTTTTTCTATATATCAATCTATATTTACAATATAATACACTAGATTTTAAAT
>JAHHSS010000110.1 GCA_020025095.1 Peptostreptococcus sp. | reverse complement strand
TTAACCATATATCTTAAGTTTTTTTAAAACAAAGTTTACTTTTAATATAAACAATTTCCCACTACTATAAATTTTTTTAGTTTTATGTTTTTGAATTAATTATACTATTTGCATAAAATATAAATCCAGCTAAATTAGAAAAGGCTATCTAATTAGATAGCCTTTTCTATACACTACTCTATATATTAACAGAGTATAGCTATAACTTTATACCTACTCTTTCGCTCCTTCTGGCTTTTTGAAAGCAGATTTTAACATAATCACACCAGTAACTGTAACAACTATTACTACTAGTATCTTTAATTTTTCTACATCCAATCCAGAGAAGAACTTATATGCAACTACAACACCCAACAATCCTGATAAACTGATTAGTAATGAGTTTTTCTTTGCATATGTATTTTCTTTTATAAATTTAGCTGATGCAACTGGCATTAGTAATGCACAAGATCCCATCATTATCGGGAATGCTGCTGATGGATCCATTCCCATTGAGAATACTACAACCATCGCTGGAGCATATAAACCTATACCAGCTGTCATAAGAGCTCCTAGCACAAAGAATATTACCGCTGCTATTACAAGCTTAACTCCACTTAAACCTAAAGCTGTGCCACCTATTGGCATTATACCTACAATAGAAGCCAAGAATAAAGCTGCTGAAACAAGTAAGGCTATTCCCATTACAAGCTGAACCTTTTTTTCTTCCATTTTAGAAATAATACCTGCACCTACATATGAACCTACAACTGCTGCTGCGATTAGCACTATTAATGTAAATGGATCAACCCTAACTGCACCTATGAATATGATTGCTTCAAGTAGAACCGGTAGACAGTCAGCAACATTAAGAGTTCCCGGAATCTTCTTGTCTGGGATATTATGCTTTAAAGCTTTAAACATAAACATTGTTGGTGCGAATGAACCTATACCTAATGTATCAAAGAAGTTCGTTGAAAAACCAGTTAAAATTGGCTTCCAAGCTGCTTCTTCTTCAAATTCATTATTTTTCTTCGCTTTAGCTATATTCATAAAGAAATATACTGCATATACAGCAAATGCTGCATATAATATTATTTGTAACGCTTTTACCATCTTATTTGCCTCCCTTTATTGTCCCTTTTAGGGGGGTATTATATTTCCTTCTAGATATGCTTAAATACAGTTCTTCTACAAAACAGTGCTTTTGAAGCAAATTTGTTCAAAAGCAAGACGCACACCTAACTGAACAAATTTTTAATAACCCAAAAGTAATTGTATTGCTGAATTAACATGCTCCAAATACAAATAAAATGTATTTAGAGCAGGCATTACACGTACTCCGTCCAAGCACATTATCTTATTTATTTTTTAAATTTTTTTATTATTTTAATATGAAACCATACTTAACTGGGTCTGTTTCATCTATTACAAAATGATTAAATCCTGTAATATATGCTGATCCGGAAATTTGTGGTATAACTGCATCGTAGTCCCCAACCTTTGCAGTACCAACTATTTCACCTTCAAATAGTGTTCCTAGTATTGATTCGTAAACGAATTTGTCACCCATTTTAAATTCGCCCCTTGCGTATAGAGTAGCTAGCTTAGCACTAGTACCAGTTCCACATGGAGATCTATCTACCTGACCCTGTCCAAATACAACACAGTTTTTAAGAGTTGCACCAGGAGTATCAGTTTCTGACCACCATTCGATTAGGTCTACTGTATGAATATGTGGCAATTCAGGATGTTGAACTGGTATTTCAGCATTTATTATATCTCTTAATTCCATACCTAACTTATTTAATAAACCAGCATTTTCAGGAACTATTTCTAATCCTACCTGATCTGCTTTTACTATTGCAAAGAAACTACCTCCGAATGATATATCAAACTTAACCTTTCCATATCCTGGAAGTTCAACTTCTTGATCTTTCTTATATAGGAATGCAGGAACGTTCTTAAATGATACCTTCTTAGCCTTTCCGTCTTCTACAGTAACTTCTCCTCTGATTATACCAGCTGGAGCTTCCTGTACTATATGAGTAATTGGCTCAGTAACTTCTACCATACCAGCTTCAACAACTGAAGTCATTGCACCTATTGTACCATGGCCACACATATTAAGGTATCCACCACCATCCATGAATATGATACCATAATCAGCTTCAGGATCAGTAGGCTGAGTCAATATTGAACCAAACATATCATTGTGTCCTCTTGGTTCTAACATTATAGCTGTTCTAAGATAGTCAAGATTATCTTCCAACCACTGTTTCTTTTCTGGCATTGAATTTCCCTTTATATTTGGGATTCCACCAACAACTATTCTTGTTGCCTCTCCTGCAGTATGAGAATCAATCGCATGAATACTTTTACTAAATTTCATAATTAGTACCTCCATTCAAATATTTTTATTATTTTTTTAACTATTTCTGACGCATCTTAAGTTTCAAAAATACAAGAGACTTCCTTGCATCTACTACATCAACATTGTTCTCTCCAACAACTTCTGTTTCTATACCTTCTTTACTCTTGTTTATGTCAACTATTGTATCCATATATTTATTAGTAACTACAAACTTAGCTTGCACACCATTAAAAGTAACTCCCACAATCGGAATTCCTCTCTTTCCGATTTCTTCAAATGTATTAGCATAGTCAACATGTGAGTTACCCCAACCATCTGAACTTAAAATTGCACCATCTACTCTCATGGCTTCACACCATGCAGCAGCTCTTTGCCCGACAAGATTTTTATATTTATTACCATCTGGCGTACCAACTACGATTACACCTACAAAATCTATGTCTGTATCTTCTCCCAATACTTCTATCAATGGGTCTCTAAACATATGCAATGATGTTTCTTTTGTTGAAGGACCTATTCCCATTACAACACCTCCTAGACTAATGCTCTCAAGATTCCATCCCTATATTCATTAGGAGATAAAATCATAGGCATATTACACATATCAATAATAGATGTTCCTCCCTCAAAACCACTTGGTTCCTCTGGGAATAATAGGTTATCATACATTGCCCCCTGTCCGGCAACTTGTTTTACTAAAACAACTTTTTTCTTATTACCTGCAGGAATCTTATCTAGATACTCATAAGAACCACTGGCCTCTCTTCCATCAACTTTCTTCAATACTTCCCTTATTTCTTGAATAAATTTATCACAAGCTTTGAAGCACGCATTTGGAAGATGCCTATCAAATGGAAGCCCACCCTTTACAGTAACGTCCATATGTATTATATAGTCGCTTACATCAGGTGTTCCTCTTCTACCAAAAATCATCTGTTCACTTAATATACCTTCAGATGAACCAAATTCATGCATTTGTCTTCCATCCTCATCTACGCCTGTCAGCATTACGCAAACACCTGATAAAGTATGCGTAATACCTTCTCCTATTGTTCCAAGAACTTTGGTAGAAATTGGTATTATATCCATTATTGTATTGATTTGCCTGTCATAATCACCAGGGCTTATTATTTCCAACTTAATGTCACTGATTAAGTCATCAGCTTCCTTTAGTTCATCAATTTTTTCCTGAACAATTTCAAGAACATTTCCTTTAATTGCAAATCTTTTGCCAAAATTCACTCTATTTATAGCAAAAGGTTTGATTACAAGACGTCTTAAAACCTTTTCATCCATACTATGACCACCTTTGGCGCTATATTATATCGAAATTATATATAAATTCCAATATCACTTTTATAGTAATATACATCCTCTATATCTCTATAGAGGATGTATTTTTATTAACTTTATAGTTTCCTTATTTACTTTTCATCATATACAGGAGGATCCCCCATATACAACTATCGATTATCCACTAACTATATAGCAGCGTGATATTCGAAAGGTAATGGAACTATCTTTCCTACTGAAGGAATAGCTACAAGTTGCTCTAAAGTAGCCTTTAATATTCCTGTCTGCATTTCCACATTATGTGGTTCACCAGCGTTAGCACCCATTGGTACCAATGGAGCAACCGCTCTTGGAGTACCATTCTGTCTAACTACTGGAGGAAGAGCTGCTATTATTATAGTTGGTATACCAGCTTCTT
>JAHHSS010000011.1 GCA_020025095.1 Peptostreptococcus sp. | reverse complement strand
TCGGCAGTGTAGCCATAGAAGGCTAATTTACAGAAAAAATTCTATACACTCGTATGTTACTGCTGTATAAGAAATATAGCTGTTTTTATTATATTCATAGTTAATAGCAAGCGTAAAAATTCCATAGTTATTTTTAGATATATTTTCTATCAAGTTAACTGGTAATGTGTAAGAATCACCATTTTTTTCCAAATTTATACCATTTAGAACCGTAAATTCGCTTCCTGTATTTGAAAGTGTAAATTGAGTATCATAAATATCCAACTTTGGATTTTCAACAAAGATAACTTGACCATTGTCATTATAGAAAGTAATATTCACTTTAGGTGATTTAGAAAGCTCTATATTTGGTATATCACTATCTTTATAACCAGAAGTTTTTTCTATGATCTTAATTCTATCATTTTTTGCAAGTTTACTAAATTGTTGTTTGTTGAAAGTTCGAACAATAGCATCTCTTTCATCGTTTTCGATATTTAAATCTAAATATGTATTAGTATTTGTAAAATTTCGATTTTCTTGAGAATCAGGTACAAGTGCTTTATCCAAAAACATAGCTCCAATAAAAACTAAAATAGCAATTATCGTCAATGTAACTAAAGATTTTTTTATCATAATTTTTCTCCTGAATAATATATTAATACTAAAAGAAATAAACATTAAAAAGCAGATTTATTAAAAAAGAACTGCCAACTAAGAAATAGAATCTTTAACTATAAATCAATACTCTTCATTATACCATATAGATTTATCATTAACCATACAAATAATAAAAAAATAATTTAGTTATATTATAAAAACTTAAAAATATTAAAAAATATATATTTCTAACTGCATTTCAAAAAGCAAAAATATAAAGTTCTGTGCTATAAATGCTTATTTATTAAAAATATATCATGGTTATTAAATTATAAAATGAAAAAGAATGCCTGCAAAAGCGCTTATTATAATGATTTTTATGATATCTATCTTTTTGAACATAAATAAAAAACCACCTATTAGAAAACCAAGAAGACCTATATATTTTATTCCTTCAGTACTTAATATAGAAGACTTAAACATGTCTATAGCAGCTATAAGTATTAAACCGGGGATAGCAGGTTTAAGACCTTTTAAGGTTCTATCTAAAAAAGTTATTTTTTTACCTCTAAATATAAAATACCCTAAAAATAACATTAATATACAGGAGGGTGTAACTTCTGCTATTGTTGCTACAATTGCACCTGGAAGGGATGCTACCTTAGTCCCTATGAAGGTAGCTGCATTTATTGCAATTGGACCTGGTGTTATTTGAGAAAGAGATACAAGGTCAGTAAGTTCTTTAATGCTTAACCAATTCATGTCATTTACCACATATTTTTGTATCAGTGGAAGGACAGCATAGCCTCCACCGAAAGAAAATGCACCTATTTTAATAAAAGTAACATAAAGTAGTAATAATTTATTTATCATTTAACTTTTTCCTCCTCAATAACAGAAAAGATAATAAAACCGAGCATTCCAGCAAGTAAAATAATATATATTGTATTTATATTAAAAAAATATGCTGAGACAAAAGAAGCTAGCATTAAAATAGTACCAAATATTTTATGTTTAGAGAGGGCTTTTTTTGCCATTTGTAAAACAGTAATAAATAAAACTGCACTTATAGCACCACTCATGCATCCTAGTATTGATTTAACAAGAGTATTCTTAGAAATAGTGTTATATATGTAGTACATAATAGATATTATAATCAAGCATGGTAAAATAGATGCTAAAAGGCATATAAAGGCGCCTTTATATCCATTAAGTCTATAGCCTGTAAGGATAGAAGCGTTAATAGCCATAGGTCCTGGACCAGATTGTGCGATTGCGACAATGTCTAACATTTCATCATCATTTATAAGATTTTTTTTGTTTACAAATTCATCTCTAATAACTGGAACAATAGTATAACCACCACCAAATGTAAACATATTTATTTTAAAAAATGTTGTGAAAAGTATTCGGGAACTAATATTATTACTCATAAAATCACTCCTTATGATATAATTTATAAAATACATACATAAATTATACCATATATAGAGGGTTTATTTTTTAAATTTATAAGTCCAAATTAAATAAGCTATAGATCAGTGAAAGTTTTATATAATAGTGAAATTATTAAGCTAGTACCATACAAATATGTCTGATAATTGTAGCAAGATTATGTAGTAAAATCAATGCTTTAAGGTTAGTATAACATTATTTGCGCATAGTTCATAAATTGTGGTATAATAATATATGTGTAATTATGTTTATTTAAGTATTGAAGGGGTGAATCGAATGTCACAAAATCCAAAAATGGATTATTTAAAAGGAAATTTCTATGAAAAAATAGGAAAATCCGAGTTGGCAGTTGGCAAATTTGTCGAGGCTGCCGAGGCAGGCTATGACAGGGCTCAGCTTATTTTAGGACAACTGTATGATAGCGCAGGTGAACTTGAAAAAGCTGAAAATTGGTATAAATCTGCCTTCAATAGTGGTGTTGATTTCGCAGCTTTTAATCTTGGAAACATGTACTATAATAATGAAATATATGATACCTCCTTATATTGGTATGAAAAAGCGGCTGAAAAAGGAATACTTGCGGCTAAAAATAATATGGGGGTTATTTACTATATTTTAGAAGACTATCAGATGTCTGAGAAAATCTTAAAAGAGGCAGCGAGCGAAGGCTTTGCAAAGTCTTATTTTAATTTAGGTCTTTTGAACAGTGAGCTTGATGTAGAAAATATTTCAGAAGAAATGTATAGAAAAGGTGCTGAACTAAACGATGAAGATGCTATATATAATATGGCAGTCATTGAAATGGATAGAGGCAATTATGTAGAGTCCATGGATTTATACAAAAAGCTTGTGAAGAAAAAACATATAAATGCATGTATAAATTTAGGTATCTTATATGAGCTTTCTAATGATTCTACAGAAGCTGAAAAAGCTTATATTGTGGCAGCCGATGAAGGAAATGTTATAGCGCAGTATAGGTTAGGATATTTACTTGATAAAAAAAATAAAACTGCAGATGCAATACATTATTATGAGCTTGCTATTGCACAGAATCATTCTCTTGCAAAATACAGATTAGCAAATATATATAATAGAAATAATGATACAGATAATGCTAGAATATATTATAAAATGGCAGCAGCTGATGGTATCAATGAAGCTAAAAATAATTTAGCTGGAATTTATTTTGAAGAAAAAAATTATAAGGAAGCTGGGAAGTATTTTGATGAAGCTATAAATCATGGTTGCATAAATGCAGCCGAAAATATGGGAGATTTATGCAGAACTTTAAAAGACTACGATAAGGCAATATACTATTATAAAGTAGCTCCAGATAGCGTTACATGTCAAATGAAAATAGCCAATTTATATGAAAGAAAAGGCAATTTGGATAATATGTTATATTGGTACAAAAAAGCAGCTGATTCAGGAGATATTGAATCAGCATTTAAAGTAGCAAGTCTTTTTGAAAGAGTTGGCAGAGAAAAAGAAGCTACTAGGTATTATAAAATAGCTTCTGAAAGCGAACACGATTTAGCTAAACTGTATCTTGCAAGATTGTTATTCAATCAAGGAAATTATGAAGAAACAAAAAAATATCTTATAAAGCCGGCAGAATTAGGAAATATATATGCATTAAATACTCTTGGAATATTATATGATAATTTTTTGAATGAACCTAAAAAAGCTAGAGAATATTATGAGAAAGCAATAGAAAAAGGTTGCACGGAATCAATGTATAATTTAGCACAACTTTTGTTTAGAAGTTATGAATATGAAAAAGCAGAGAATTATCTTAAGATGGGTGCAGAAAAAGGAAATAAGAGATGTGAATATTTTCTAGCTGCATTTTATTTTAGAAAGTCTGTAGATATGTTTAAATCTCTTGCAAATTTGAATTATGAAAATTCAGCTGAATTAGTTCATGATGTAAAACATTTGAATTTTATAGATGATCATTTACTTTTAACAGATTTTGATATAAGCCCTATGAAATTTAAAGTGTTTGAGGAAAATATAGAACCTTTGTACATCCTTGATATCGATGAAGATATTACTAAGTACTTTGAGGGACGTGAAAATTGGATGGCCTTAGATCAAGGCGAAGTTGAAAATATAGACGTATAAAAGCGTAAAACAAAGGGGTGATGCTATTGATAAGATATTATAAGTCAATAAACCTTGAGTTAGAAAAACTTGATAATTATGAAAAGGGATGCTGGGTAAATCTTACAGAACCTACTTCTAACGAGCTTGAGGATATCAGTCAGTTGCTAAACCTCGATATAGATGTTTTAACAGCAGCGCTAGATGATGAAGAAAGTTCTAGAATTGAGTCTGATGATGATTATACTTTAATACTTATAGATATCCCATTTGATATGTCAGATTCTAAATCTTCAAGCTATGTAACAGTACCACTAGCTATAATACTTTGTAATGATGGTATTGTCACAGTTTGTTCAAAACAGGTTAGAATATTAAATGATTTTATAGTTGGACATGTTAAAGAGTTTTATACATTTATGAGAACAAGATTTATTTTACAGATATTATATAGAAATGCAACATACTATTTGTTATATCTAAGAAGGATTAATAAAACTACAAATATTATAGAAAAAGAAATTTACCAATCTATGAAAAATAAAGAACTTTTACAATTATTGCAATTAGAAAAATCTCTTGTATATTTTTCTACTTCTTTAACAGCTAATGAAGCTACTTTGGATAGATTGTTGAAGCTAAATATTATTAAGCACTATGAAGAAGACGAAGATTTATTGGAAGATGTTATTATAGAAAATAAACAAGCACTGCAAATGGCTAGAATATATGGCGATATATTGAGTCGTATAATGGACGCTTTTAGTGCTATAATAAGTAACAATCAGAATAACGTAATGACTTACCTGACTATAGTAACAATAATAATGGCTGTACCAACGATATTATCAGGTTTTTGGGGAATGAATGTTCCGGGTATACCATTTGAAAAGAGTCCTATGGGATTTTGGATGGTTGTAATTGTATCTGTTGTCCTTTGTACTCTATCCACAATATACTTAATTAGAAAAAAATTCTTGTAGGAGAGGAGTCTAGTATGAAAGAATCTGTTATTGAAAAGATGTTGAGAATAGAAACGTCTAAATCAGAAACTAGAATGGATAATATGAAACAATACAACAGATATGAGCCGACACCATATGATGCGCTTGAAACTTTATTTAAACACTATGAAGTTGATGACAAGGATTTTTTTGTGGATTTTGGTTCAGGTAAAGGGCGATTTTCATTTTTTGTAAATTATTTTTTTAGCTCAGGATGTACGAGTGTTGAGTTAGTCGAGGAATTTCATAAAAGAGCGCTTAAAAATTATGAAAGCTATGTAAAGAGAAATCCTAAGGCTGTTGGCAAACTATTTTATGTAAACAACTATGCTGAGAAGTATGAAATTAGTAAATTTGAAAATAAATTTTATTTTTTTAACCCGTTTTCTGTAAATATATTTATAGGTATTGTAAATAAAATAATTAAATCTGTAGAGCTTAATAATAGAGTGGTAGATATTATTCTTTATTATCCATCTATAGAGTATATAACTTTTTTAGAAAGAAAAACAGCATTTCAGCATGTAATGGAAGTTACTCTAGAAGAGTATAGTAAAAATCCAAGAGAAAAGTTTGCTATTTATAGACTAGGAGAAAAATTTGAAAGATTAGAAGATAAATGCGTAATTGACATTAATATAAAAACAGTAATGTACCAGCGAAACATTATTTGTGAAAACAATAAATAAAAGATAGCAGCCTTATAAATACCATTAAATAGGCTGCTTTTTTATATAAAAATTCCCCCACGATTATTGCTTTAAAGTGGGGGATTATTTATTATTCTATTATAGCTCTACTTGCCATAGTTCTGTTATATTTTATTCTATCCTGTTCGTTTAATATTTTCTTTCTGATTCTTATAGAGTCAGGAGTAACTTCAACTAGTTCATCATCATCTATAAATTCAAGTGATTCTTCTAGAGTGAATATTTTAGGTGGAGCAAGTTTTATTGCATCATCTGAACCAGAGGCTCTAACATTACTCATTTTTTTGTTTTTCGTAGGGTTAACAACCATATCTTCTTTTCTTGAATTCATACCGATTATCATACCTTCGTAAACATCAACGCCTGGATCAACAAATAAAGTTCCTCTTGAAGAAAGTGCATTTAGTGCATATCCCATAGTTTTTCCAGCGCTTTGAGAAATTAAAACACCATTCAATCTTGAAGGTATTTCACCCTTATATTCTTCAAACTTTTCAAAAGAAGATAATAAAGTACCTTCACCTCTAGTTGCATTAATAAATTCGCTTCTGTATCCCAAAAGACCTCTAGTTGGAACAAGGAATTCTATTTTAACATATCCACCATCAATTATTTCCATGGATTCCATCATACCTTTTCTAGTATTTAACTCGCTAATTACAGTACCTGAATAAGTTTCAGGACAACTAACGATAACTCTTTCGATAGGTTCAACTGTCTTTCCATCTTCATTTTTGTGCATAAGAACTTGTGGCTTAGAAACCCCTAATTCGTATCCTTCACGTCTCATATTCTCGATAAGTATAGAAAGGTGAAGTTCACCACGACCACTTACTTTATAACCATCAGTTGTTTCAAGTGGCTCAACTCTTAAACCAACATTTACTTCTAATTCTTTTTCAAGTCTATCTCTTATATGTCTAGTAGTAACAAATTTTCCACTTCTTCCTACAAATGGAGAATCATTAACCATGAAATTCATTGATAGAGTAGGCTCTTCTATAAGAATAGCTCCAAGTGGAAGATTTTGTCCATCTTCACAGATTGTTTCGCCTATTTCTATATCAGGTATACCCGCAACAACTACTATTTCTCCACTTTCAGCTTCATCCACCTGAACTTGGTTAAGTCCTTCGTAAACAGATATCTTTGATATTTTTCCTCTTCTTGGCTCATTGCCTTCTGAACAAACACTTATCTGTTCAGCTGATTTTAATTTACCCTTAAAAACTCTTCCGATACCAAGTCTACCGATATAATCATCATATGCAAGTGCAGAAATCTGAACTTGAAGAGCTTCTTCATCATAATCCGGATAAGCCTCAACATGCTTTATTATAGTTTCGAATAAAGGACTTAAATCTTTACCTTCATCATCTAATTCAAGCTTTGCAATACCTTCTTTCGCAATTCCATACACAATAGGGAAATCACATTGTTCATCATTTGCATTCAACTCAACAAATAAGTCGAATACTTCATTAACAACTTCTTCAGCTCTTTGGTCTTTCTTATCGATTTTATTTATAAATAAAATTGGCTTTAATCCCTGCTCTAATGATTTTTGAAGAACAAACCTTGTCTGAGGCATAGGCCCTTCAGTAGCATCTACAAGTAGAAGAACTGTATCTACTGTCTTTAGAACACGCTCTACTTCAGAAGAGAAGTCACTGTGTCCTGGAGTATCAACGATGTTGATTTTATAATCACCATGTCTAATAGAACAGTTTTTAGAGTATATAGTAATACCTCTTTCTTGTTCGATATCATCACTATCCATTATACGTTCTCTGATAACCTCATTATCTCTAAAAACACCACTCTGGTTAAGAAATGCATCAACTAGAGTGGATTTACCCGCGTCAACATGGGCAATAACTGCAATGTTAATTATATTACGTTTATTTGTCACTTAAATCGCTCCTTTAAAAATTTAAAATCTAATATTTAAAATGTAATTATACATCTTGTAATTATTTATAACAACTTTTACATTATATCAAATAATAGAAGTATTGTATACACGTTTTTCGATTGAAATCGTTTTGTTTCAAAGAAAAATCTTGGATTTAAGTGTATATTTAAATTATTTTTATAAAATGCTTTTGAAGAAGATTATCATTAAGATAAAGGTTTGAAAATACATAATAAAAACTCTAACGAGCTTGTCTTTTATTGAAAAATAACAGAATAGGTGTATAATAATTACTAGATGATAAATATTTTCAAAGTATTTGAATTGTTTTTATATACTATATTGGATAGTAAAAGCATTTACTTTTAAATACAAAATCTTTAACTATTCCTTAGTAAAAATATTCAAAAGGGAGGACAATTTATGAGCGATAAGATAAAAACAATAGACTTTAAAATTGAAGGGATGAGTTGTGCTGCTTGTTCTAAATCTGCAGAACGATCTCTCAGAAAAACGGAAGGTGTAGTTTCTGCATCTGTAAATATAGCTACTGAAAAAGCGATAGTAAGTTATGATACTTCTATATGTAGTTTTGGTGATTTAAAAAATTCAATAGAAAAAGTAGGTTTTCATATAGCAAAAGAAGAAAAAAAACTTTCAGGAGATGATGAAAATACACAAAAAAGATTTATAGTTGCTGCAATATTTGCCTTTTTAGTATTTTTTATATCTATGAGCCCTATGGTTGGAGTGAAGCTACCACAAATTATATCACCTACACAAAATCCTCAAAACTATTCTTTAATACAGTTTGTGTTTACTATACCTGTTTTACTAGCAGGAAAAAAGTTTTATATAAATGGATATAAATCTATTTTAAATTTAAGTCCTAATATGGATTCATTGGTAGCTGTTTCTACAACAGCAGCATTTCTATATAGTTTTGTTAATACAATAAGAATGTTTTTTGATAATGAGTTTTTTACAAAGGTAATAGAAACTCATCATCATCTTCCAATATATTATGAAAGTGCAACAATGATTATAGCATTAATAATGTTGGGGAAAACCTTGGAAGCGAGAAGCAAAAGAAAAACTTCTCAAGCGATTAAATCTCTTATGGAACTTCAAGCTAAAACAGCTGTATTAGAAGTAAATGGTACAGAAAAAGAAGTTGACATAAAAGCTGTTAAAGAGGGGGATATTCTAGTAGTAAAACCAGGACAAAAAATACCAGTAGATGGAATAGTAATATATGGGAATACATCAATAGATGAATCTATGCTTACTGGGGAAAGTATACCTGTAGAAAAGTCTGTAGGAGATAGGGTAGTAGGTTCAAGTATAAATAAGAATGGATATATCAAATTTATAGCAGAAAAGGTCGGAAAAGACACCGCTTTGTATCAAATTATCAAATTGGTAGAAGATGCTCAAAATAAAAAAGCACCAATAGCAAATTTAGCAGACTCAGTTTCAGGAATATTTGTGCCGATAGTAATGTCAATTGCCATATTATCCGCAATACTTTGGTATTTTGTAGGGCATGCTAGTTTTGAATTTACTTTAACAATATTTATTTCGGTTCTTGTAATAGCTTGCCCATGTGCTCTAGGATTAGCAACTCCAACAGCAATAATGGTTGGGACAGGGAAAGGTGCTGAAAATGGGATTTTAATTAAAGGAGGAGATTCTCTTGAATCAGCACATAAAGTTACTATGGTAGCTTTTGATAAAACAGGAACAATAACTAATGGAAAAACAAAGGTAACAGATTTAGAGATAGTTAAAGAAGACATTGATAGAAAGGATGTAATAAAACTTATAGCATCTGCAGAATATTCATCAGAGCACCCTTTGTCAGAGGCTATTGTATCACTTGCAAAAGATGAAGGTATTGATATTGAGAATGCAAGTGAATTCAAAAATCACACAGGAATGGGTATTGAGGCAAGTGTTGGAGGTTATAAGCTTGCTCTTGGGAATAAAAAATTGATGAATTTAATATCTGTTGATATAGATAAAAAAGTAGAATTCATATCAAATGAATTTGCAGAAAAAGGAAAAACTCCAATGTATGTTTCTATAGATAAGGAGCTTATAGCTATTGTAGCAGTTGCTGATACAATTAAATCTAGTAGTGTAAAAACAGTTAAAAAGTTACATGAACTAGGTATAAAAGTAGCTATGATCACAGGGGATAATAAGAAAACAGCAGATGCAATAGCAAAAGAAGTTGGCATAGATATAGTTAAGTCAGAGGTTCTTCCATCTGAAAAATCTAATACGATAAAAGAAATGCAAAAAAATGGCGAATTTGTAGCCATGGTAGGAGATGGAATTAATGACTCTCCTGCTCTTGCACAGTCAAATGTAGGTATAGCGATAGGTAATGGTACGGATGTTGCGATAGAATCTGCTGATATTGTTTTGATGAAAGAAGATTTAATGGATGTTGCAAATGCAATAAAATTAAGTAATGAAACAATAAGAAATATAAAAGAAAATCTATTTTGGGCATTTGGATATAATATTGTAGGGATACCTTTTGCAGCAGGAATTTTTTATCTGTTTGGTGGGCCACTTTTAAACCCTATGATAGCCGCAGCAGCAATGAGCTTGTCTTCTGTAAGTGTAGTATCTAATGCATTAAGATTAAGGAAATTTAAACCTTATAAATAGATAAAGAAATATTAAAAAGTTATAGGTATTAAAAGCGATTGAATTTTCAAAAAGTGTTCTAAAGATAAGAATAGCTTATAAAATTTATATTTTTAAAAAACGCAGTTAAAATATTATTTTAACTGCGTTTTTTGCAAACAAAAGAAAGATTAAGAAAACCTTGGAAACACGAATTATAACAAGGGTTGATCAAATCTATTGTTCGTATTTAATACGCTTTAAATTCAATAAAATAAAAGTATATTAATTCTAAAAAAAAATAAAACGTTCGATATTAAAATATTGAAACTTGAATTTAAGATGAAAATTATTTTTCAATATCTATAACAGCTTTAGAGCACAAACCTTCATTCTTGAAAGAAGTGATAAAGTCTTGATGAATAGGGTGGTCAATATAGTCTTTTAATGGACAATCCTCACCTAAATCAACGAAAAGTATAAGATCCATATTAGCTTCATTTTCCAAACAATTCACCTTAAATTCATAATTTTTAATAACATTATATTCGTTTTTTAACTTATTGTATGTACAAGTAAGAATATTAGAAAGTTTTTCATAATTTTTGTTTTTTTCAAATTTAAATAATACAATGTGTTTCATATAATACCTCCTTATAAATATCTGTTTATTTAATTATACACTAAAAAAAGAAAAAAATACATACATTTTTTTTAATAAAAATAAAAATGTTCAACAGGGCTTCGGATTGCCTCAATTTGAATTCTATGCTATAATCATTCGTATAAATGATGAAGTTGTTTAAAATCAAGAGAAAGGGAGAATTAAATATGAATCGATATGATATTTTAGTCATTGAAGATAATAAAAATATTCAAGAATTAATAGAAGAATCTTTAAAGACTAGCAATTTTTTTGTAGATTCTGTGAAGGATGGCTTAGAAGGTATTCAAAAATTCAAAGATAAGAAATATGATCTTGTAGTGTTGAATGTAGAAGTGCCTAATTTAGATGGATTTACTATTTGTAAAATAATTAGAAAAGTATCAGAAGTACCAGTTGTATTTATTTCATCTAAGCGGGATGAAGCTAGTCAGATAAAAGCCTATGATTGTGGATGCGATGACTATATTATCAGTCCATTTTCTTTCAATGTGTTTGTAAAAAAGATAGAAGCTATTTTAAAAAGAAGTTCTAAAAATTTAGATTATGATACACTTCAGTTTGATGATATGGTATTAGGACTGAGGACTTATTCAGTTACAATTGCTGGGGAATCTATAGAATTGACTTTAAAGGAATTTAGCATTTTAAAGATGCTTATCGAAAAATATCCACAAGTTATAACAAGAGAGTATCTTTTAGACAACATATGGGGCTATGATTTTTATGGAGATACTAGAATAATAGATGCTCATATTAAAAATATTAGAAAAAAGATAAATAATTCCTATATAAAGACGGTAAAAGGAATTGGATATACTCTTGATAGAAAACAAAAGTTTTAATTTTTTAAACAGTGTAAGTGGCAACGTAAGACGTAGCTATTATATATTTTATAATTTTATTTAAATAATGGAGGTTTTAAATGAATTCAAATCAGGAATTAAGTGGTATTCAAAAAGCATTTCCTCTTCTAGCTGAAAAAAATGTCAATATGAAGAGAGAAATAGTTGCTGGGATTACGACATTCTTAACTATGGCGTATATAATTGCAGTAAATCCAACAACACTTTCTGCAACAGGTATGAATGCGGGAGCCTTAGTTACAGGAACTTGTCTGGCAGCCGCTCTAGGTTGCTTTATTATGGGCTTTGTTGCAAACCTTCCTTTCGGACTTGCATCTGGAATGGGATTAAATGCTTTCTTTGCATATACAGTAGTTCTTAAAGGTGGAGTTCCTTGGGAAGTTGCTTTAACGGCAGTTTTTGTAGAAGGTATTATATTTCTTTTGCTTACTTTGTTTAAAGTGCGTGAGGCAGTAGTAAATTCAATACCTCTTAATATGAAACACGCTGTTACAGCAGGTATAGGAATATTTATTGCATTTATAGGATTAAAGGGTTGTGGTCTTGTAGTTGCAAATGAAGCTACTCTTGTTAGTATGGGAAATATGACGCCAACAATTTTATTTGCTTTTATAGGATTATTAGTAATTGGAATTATGGATAAAAAAGGATTAAAGGGGGCTATACTTGCTGGAATAGCTGTTTCATCAATACTAGCATGGATATATGCCTTAATGAAACCTGAAGTTGCCGCAAAATTAGGAATATTTCTTCCGGATGGTATATTCAGGTATGAATCAATTAAACCTATTGCTGGGAAAGTAGATTTCCAATTTCTTGCACATCCGAAAGACATAGGAAATTTCTTTGTAATAGTTTGTACATTCCTATTTGTAGATTTCTTTGATACAGTAGGTACTTTAGTGGGAGTTTGCTCCAAAGCAAATATGCTTGATGAAAAGGGAAGAGTACCGAATGTGGGAAGAGCTCTTTTATCTGATTCTATTGCAACAACTTTTGGTGCTTTGTTAGGAGTTTCTACAGTTACTACATATGTGGAATCTTCTACAGGGGTAATAGAAGGTGGTAGAACTGGATATACAGCAATTACTGTAGGTGTACTATTTTTACTAGCCATGTTTTTTTCACCAATATTTATGGCTATACCTGCGTGTGCTACTGCGCCTGCACTTATATATGTAGGATATCTTATGATAAGTTCAATTCATGAAATAGATATCCATAATATAACAGAAGGCTTACCAGCATTTATAACTGTTGTGAGCATGGCTTTAACATATAGTATAGGGGATGGACTTACAATTGGTATACTTTCATATGTTATAATAAATCTAATTTACAATTTATTTGCAAAGAAAGAAGACAGAGAGCCAGTATCAGCAGTTATGGTTGTGCTTGCTATTTTATTCTTGATAAAGTTGTTAATATTATAAATACAAAAATCTATTTTGGGAAAAAGCCTTGAAACTTGTATGAAATTTAGTTACTATATAGTTAGTAGTGAATTTGGACTATTGTTGTTAATATCAATAGTCCTTTTTTAACGCTATACGATAACTATACCTTAAATAAAATATTTAAGGTATAGTTGAAGGTTTTTCTATTATCAATAACGTATTTTGGGCAGAATGCATTAGACAAAAATGCAGAACTTGTTCTAGATTAACAAATAGATTGTTTTAAATAATACGTCAAATGTAAAAAAATTGAATTAAATAAAATGAAATTAGAAAGGAAATGTGCTAATGTTACAAGTAACAGATGTAGGTTTAAGATTTGGGGATAAAGAATTATACAAAGATGTAAACCTAAAATTCACAAAGGGTAATTGCTACGGTATAATCGGAGCTAATGGTGCTGGAAAGAGTACCTTTTTAAAAATACTGTCAGGAGAAATTGAACCAAATACTGGTGTAGTATCAATAACTGACAAGGAAAGAATGTCAGTCCTTAAACAGGATCATTTTGAATATGATAACTTTAATCTTATAGATGTAGTTATTATGGGACATGAAAGACTATGGCAAATAATGAAAGAAAAAGATGCCATATATATGAAGGAAGATTTCACTGATGAAGATGGTATAAAAGCAGCTGAACTTGAAGGAGAGTTTGCAGAGCTTGATGGTTGGGATGCAGAAACAAATGCAGAAAAAATATTAATGGGGTTAGGTATCGATAAAGAATTCCATTATTCACTAATGAGTGAACTTTCAGGTGGAGATAAAGTAAAGGTACTTCTTGCACAAGCTTTATTTGGAAATCCTGAAATACTTTTACTTGACGAGCCTACAAACCATCTTGACTATGCGTCTATAAAGTGGCTTAATGAGTTTATAATAGGTCTAGACGATACTATAGTAATAGTAGTATCACATGATAGACACTTCTTAAATACTATATGTACTCATATAGTAGACGTAGATTTTGGTAAGATACAACTATATACTGGTAATTATGATTTTTGGTATGAATCAAGTCAGTTAGCTCTTCAATTGATGAAAGATCAGAATAAAAAAGCTGAAGAAAAAATCGCGCAGTTAAAAGAATTTATTGCTAGATTCAGTTCAAATGCATCAAAGGCTAAACAGGCTACATCTAGAAAGAAACAACTTGAAAAGTTAAATATTGAAGAAATTCAACCATCAAGAAGGAAATATCCTTACGTCGCCTTTAAACCAGAAAGAGAGATTGGGAATGAGGTTCTTGAGGTAAACAATCTAACAAAGATAATTGATGGTGAAAAAGTTCTAGATAATATAAGTTTCAGATTAAATAATGATGATAAAGTTGTTTTTATGGGAAATGACATGGCTGCAACAGCTTTATTCGAGATATTATCAGGAAAAGATACAGACTATCAAGGTGAATTTAAATGGGGTGTTACAACTTCACAAAATTATATGCCTAAAAATTACAATGAATATTTTGACGGATGTGATTTATCTTTGGTAGATTGGCTAAGACAGTACTCAGAAGAAAAAATAGAAAGCTACATAAGAGGATTTTTAGGGAGAATGCTTTTTAGTGGAGATGAGGCTCTAAAAAAGGCTAGCGTTCTAAGTGGAGGAGAAAAGGTTAGATGCATGCTTTCAAAGATGATGTTATCAAATGCTAATGTTCTTTTAATGGATGATCCTACTAATCATCTAGATCTTGAATCTATAACATCCGTTAATAAAGCCGTGGAAGACTTTTCAGGAGTAATATTGTTTACTTCTCATGACCATCAGTTTATATCTTCCATAGCAAACAGAATAATCTTTATAGGAGATAATGGTATACTTGATAGAAAAATGAATTTCGATGATTTTATTGAAAGTGACGATATACAAGGTTTATTGAAAAAAATAGTTCAATCATAAAAAAGAAGGGGGATGAAGGCCCCTAAAAGTTAGACTTTTATTGCGTAACAGATTTTAAATCTGTTACGCATTTTTTATTTATATAGCTAAGACTCCAAGTTGGCTAGCAAAGTGCACGAAGCAATATAGCAAATTCTATGTTGTGCAAAATATATCATATAAAAAATTAGTATTTCATAGTATATTTGAATTGTTTAAACTCAATAATTCGAATATGAAGGCAATTTTATGTCAAATAAAGCGAATAGCTTGTCACATACAAAATTGGCTTGAGAGATAATAGGTTTATAATCAATGTTGGTGGAATGATTTTAGAAATACTATAAACTTTTTAATGTCCAAAACTTTTAATCCCAATATATTAAAGTGATAGATAAAGCTTTTAAGCACGCTATTTCAGAACCATAAAAGAAAGCAGAGTAGAAGTTATGGCAATTGAAAGAAAGATCACCAAGTGATAAAATATAATTGTTTAATGCTACTTAATTTTTGCTTGCTAGATATCTGGTTAGTGTAATAATTTTTGAAAAATATTAGTCTCAATTTGTAGAAAAATTAGTGTGGTGATTTTAGTGAAATATAAAGGTATGTATTTTAGTTTAGTGAGTTTATTCTTGAAAGAAGCAATGGTTAGAAAATTTGGTAAGAATAAAACGAGGGAAAGTTTTAAAAAGGGACGTAGTTTATATAAGCAAATGATTGAAAAGACCGAAGATATCGGTGCGAACAATCCCATGTCAGGTAATATTTATTTAGGCTATGTATTTATGGCTGTATGCAGAGCAGGAAACTTTAATGCAGATGACTTTAAAGAAATAATTGTTGAATTTTTCAACAATAAATTAATTAATAAAGTTATAAGTAACTTGGATTTAAACAAGCCTAAAGATATGGAAAAGTTAGCAGTGAAAATGTATAGAATACAAGAATAATACATGGGATTTTAATTTTGATAAAGATCTTCATAGGGATGGCTTTTATTATTACTTTACTAGGTGTCCTATGGAAAAATTCGCTAGAGAAAACGGTTATCTTGATTTGTTACCTTTGTGCTGTGATATAGACCATATTCTAATTGAGAAAAATAAAGCAGTACTTTACAGAAAACAGACATTAGCATCTGGGGGGAAAATATGTGATTATTGGATTGTTGGAGATAAGAATAAAAATCCAATGTAAAAATTCACTATGAACAAATCAATTTTCATAGATTTAATATGTAACTGTTAATTTTAGTTATTAGATGGTGATATATTATAGTTTGATAATGTAAGAGCAATATTGGGTACAAGTTATAAATATTATTTTTTCAAGATAAAAATCTCCTAAAATTAAAATGAATAAAAGATATGAATAAAGTGTAAAAATATTTTTTTAAATAAGAACTACTTTATAATAATTATATATGATATAATAAAGGGTATCGTAAGTATATACTTTTGAAACCCTAAGGAATATTCAGGAACAATTTTTGAAAGCTAAATAAAACAAAGAATATAATTTATGAATACATATTAGTAATATAGATAGGAGGTGAGGCTTATGATATATGGCTATTGTAGAGCAACTACACCCAAGCAGGTAGAAAATGGGTATCTAGAGGAACAAGAAAATAAAATACAGGAAAGATATTTTGATAGCATAATTTTTAAAGAAAGCTCTTTAGATATGAGTATTAAACCTGAGTTTGATAGACTTATGGAAACTATGAAAGAGGGTGATACTCTAGTTGTTACAAGTTTAGATAGATTTGCAAAATCAATAGAAGATGCTTGTAATATGGTTAAAGAATTTAGAGAGAGAAAAATTGATCTTCATATTCTTAATATAGGACTTATAGATAATTCAATTTTGGGAAATATTATATATGATACTTTTGCTGCTATTAGCAAATTTGATAAGGCACTTCTTGTTGAAAGAATCCAAACAGGTAAAAATAAAGCAAAGAAATTGAGCAGTTTTAGAGAGGGCAGACCTAAAAAATATTCAAATGAAACAATTGATGAAGCGTTAGATTTATTGAATTTATATTCCTATAGAAAAGTAGAAGAAATGACGGGAATTTCAAAAAGTACTTTGATAAGAGCAAAAAAGGCTAAAAAAATTGAAAATAGCTAAAATTTGAGATGTATATTTTTCGAGTTAACAAATATATTTAATCAAATTTTTTAACTATGGGGGTGATTTTAATGGTTGATTTTGATACTATATTTAAGGAATATGTTCCCATGCTTATAGGTGCAGACAATTTTGTGCATGCTTCTGTAGTTGTACCTATAATATATATAGATGGAATTTGTAATTTTATTTTTGAAGTCAGATCTAGCAGTTTAAAACATCAGCCAGGGGAAGTTTCTTTTCCAGGAGGGAAAATAGAATTTGGAGAAAAAGCAGAGGATACTGCAATAAGAGAATTTTGTGAAGAAATTATGTGTAGTAGTGATAAGCTTAGAATCATTTCTGAGATTGATACATACTTATCTCCATCAAGAGCATTAATTCATTGTTTTTTAGCAGAAGTAGATAGCAGTATAAACTTAAATATAAAAAATTGTGAAGTTGAGTCTGTTTTTTGCGTTCCCTTAAAGTATTTTATTGAAACAGAACCCGAAAAATATACAAATAGATTAGCTGTTGTTCCAGATGAAGAATTTCCATATAATAGGATGAATATTTCAGAGTCTTATAAATGGGGGAGCCCAAGTTATCCAGTGTATTTTTATGAATACGAAGATAAATTAATTTGGGGAATAACTGCTAATATCGCTAGAAACTTTGTTAAAAAGTTAGATTCTATGTTATAATGAAGCTAGTATGAAAATTAAATAAACAGGGGAGCTTTTGCTGAGAGGAATTTTTTCGACCCTTAAACCCATTGGATAATGCCAGTGTAGGAATTTATATGTCTCACACTTGTGGGGCATTTTATTTTATAATAAAAAGGAGATGATAAAATGGTTATAGCAGATATAGCTGTAATGCCGTTAAGACCTTATGGAAGCGAGGAAGAAATGTATAAAGTTGTAGATGCTTGCATAAATCTTATAGAAAAAAGCGGTTTAAAAAGTGAATTGGGTGCAAATAGCACTACAGTTGAAGGTGAATTAGATGATGTTTTTGAGCTTTGCAAAAAAGTGCATCAGCTACCTTTTGAGTTAGGTTGTGAGAGAGTAATTACTATATTTAGAGTTGATCAAAAAAAAGGTGGAATTACTATAGATGAAAAACTTAAGAATCATAGATAAGATTAAAAGTAGTCTTTATCCTATTATTACTTTTTTTTCAATTATTGTTATATGGCAAGTTTTGGTAACGGCCATGAAAATACCTTCTTATCTTATACCGACTCCAATGGATATAATAAAGGAATTTCAAACTGACTGGCGAGTTCTTTTAATGCATAGTAAGGTAACTTTAAAAGAAACAATACTAGGCCTATCTATCTCAGTTGCAATTGCACTTTTCATAGGAAGTGTTATGGATTTTATTCCACTATTTAAAAAATGCTTTTATCCTATTATGTACATAACTCAGATGATACCTACTATTACAATAGCACCTCTTCTTGTAATATGGTTTGGATTTGGAATAAAATCAAAAGTTTTGTGTGTAGTACTTACTTGCTTTTTCCCAATACTTGTTAATTTTATGGATGGAATAGAAAGCATAGATAGAGATTATTTGAATTTATTTAAGATAATGAAGGCGAACAAGTTGAAAACATTTATACACCTTAAATTTCCTATGTCCCTGGATAAATTATTTACGGGTCTTACAATATCTTCGACCTATGCTTTTGTTGCGGCAACTGTTGCTGAGTGGCTAGGTGGAAGTGCAGGATTAGGAGTTTATATGGTAAGAGCAAAGAGTTCGTATGCATTAGATAAAGTTTTTGCTTGTACTATCTTGGTAGTTGCCTTTAGTTTAATTTTTGTAGTAATTATAAAAGTGCTTAAAAAACTGTTTTTAAAACAGTATTAGTTATAAAATATGTGCAATATTTTAGGAGGGAAAAATGAAAATAAAAAAAATATTATCGTTAGCTTTAGTAGGAGCTTTGAGCGCTTCTTTATTATCTGGGTGTACAGGGAATAAAGAGACAAGTGAGAAATCTCCAGAAAAGCTTCAAAAAGTAACTTTGATGCTAGATTATACTCCAAATACAAATCACACTGGTATATATGTAGCCAAAGCTAAAGGATTTTATAAAAAGCAAGGTCTGGATGTAGACATAATTCAACCATCAGATGGAGATTCAGCGACACTTGTAGCTAGTGGTAAGGCTGACTTTGGTGTAAGTTATCAGGAAGACGTTACATATGCTCTTACACGAGAAAAAGATCCTCTTCCGATAACTGCAATAGCTGCTATAATTCAGCATAATACTTCAGGTTTTGCATCACCAGAAACAAAAAATATAAGATCTCCTAAAGATTTTGAAGGAAAGACTTATGGAGGTTGGGGATCACCTTCTGAAGAAGCTATAATAAAGCTTGCAATGGAAAAAAACGGTGCTGATTTTAATAAGTTAAAAAGAGTAGATATAGGACAAGATGATTTTTTTGCAGCAACTAAAAAGAATATAGATCTTGCCTGGATATTTGAAGGTTGGGATGGTATAAAAGCAAAAGAATTAAATGAGCCTATAAATTATATACCTATTAAGGATATTGATCCTGCACTTGATTATTATACGCCGATAATCATAACAAGTGATAAAATAATAAAGAATGATCCAGAATTAGTTAAAAAGTTTATGAAGGCAACATCAGAAGGGTATAATTTTGCTATAGAGCATCCAAAGGAATCTGCTGAAATATTATTAAAAGCTGTGCCAGAGTTAGATAAGAATTTAGTAATACCTAGTCAGGAATTTTTATCAACACAGTATAAGGCTGATGCTCCAAGATGGGGTGAAATGAAAGCATCTGTTTGGGAAAATTACGCTAAATTCATGAAAAAGAATGGATTAATAAAGAAAGATCTAAATATAAAAGAGGCGTTTACAAATGAATTCTTACCAGAACAAAAATAAACTGGAATTAAAAAACATCTGTAAAAATTATGGTGATATAGAAATATTAAAAAATATTAATATAAGTTTAAAAGAGGGCGAATTAGTTTCTTTAGTTGGACCTTCTGGATGTGGAAAAAGTACAATATTTAATATTATCACTGAACTTATTAAGTATGATGCAGGCGATATGGTTAAAGATGGAGAAATAAGTTATATGTTTCAGAAAGATCTTTTACTTCCATATAAAACAATATTAGATAATGTGGCTTTAGCACTTCAAGTTAAAGGAATTAGTAGAAAAGTTGCCAGAGAAAAAGTTAAACCATATTTCAAAAGTTTTGGTTTAGAGGGATATGAGAATAATTATCCTCATGAATTGTCAGGAGGTATGAAGCAAAGAGCAAATTTTTTAAGAACTTTTATATACTCTAACGATATAATACTTCTTGATGAGCCATTTGGAGCTTTAGATTCGATAACAAAAATGTATTTACAAGAATGGTTTTTAGATATTAGGAAAAAAGTTAATTCAACCATACTTTTAATAACACATGATATAGAAGAAGCTATAATGCTCTCAGATAGAATATATGTTTTGTCAAATAAACCATCACATGTAAAAAAGGAATTTAATCTTAAAAAAAATATGAACAAAAAGGATGTTTTAGAAAGAGAAGCATTGAAAAAAGATATAACAGAGTTACTTAAATAATATTTTAAAATAGCTAGTAATTATATAATTATTAGCTATTTTTCTTTTATAAAAATATTTTAAATGCAATAGACAAATAGTCATATGAAAAAAGGCTTGAATAGTAGTAAAATGTCCAGCATTTTGATTTTATATTAAATTTAAAAGTCTAGAAGGATAGTAAGATTACTCTATGATTTATTTTGCTCTTATATGGTATAATATAATATCGAGATAAAGAATATGGAGGTAGAGGATGAACATAGATAAAGACAAACTTTCTCCAATGATGAGAAAGTATTTAGAAACTAAGGAAGAATACAAGGATTGTATTTTATTTTATAGATTAGGTGATTTCTATGAAATGTTTTTTGATGATGCTCTTTTAGCTTCTAAGGTACTTAATATTACTTTGACAGGAAAAGCTTGTGGATTGGAAGAGCGAGCACCTATGTGTGGTGTCCCATTTCACTCTGCATCTTCATATATAACAACATTAATAGAAGCAGGATATAAGGTTGCAATAGGAGAACAAGTAGAAGATCCTGCTACTGCAAAAGGTATTGTAAAGCGTGAAGTTGTAAAAATAGTTACTCCAGGTACTATTTTAGATGATGATTCATTAGAAAAATCTCAAAATAATTATCTTATGAGTATATATTTCCAAGGTGATGATGCAGCTATAAGCTATGTAGATATTAGTACAGGAGAATTAAATGTAACAAAAATAAAAAGAGAAAAGGTAAAAGATGAGATAGCTAAAGTTTCACCTGCGGAAATTATTTCGAATGATGAAATATTTATTAAAAATATAAAAAGCCTTTGTGAAATGGCAAATATATTTAGAAATGAAAATTTCAATAATAAGTTGCTAGATACAAGAATTATTCATGAGGTCTTTGATAGAAAATATCTTTATAAAAAAGAAATTCTTGATGATGAAATATTTGAAAAATCAATATCAATATGCCTAAACTATATAAAGGCTACACAGATGTTAAGTTCTACAAATATAAACGCTATAAATGTTTATAATTCAAATGATTACATGATGTTGGATGTTTTTACTAGGGTCAACCTAGAATTAACAAAGACAATAAGAGGAGCGAAAAAAAAGGGATCGCTTTTACAGGTATTAGATAGCACTTCTACCCCTATGGGTGCGAGAATGCTTAGAAAATTTATAGAGCAACCTCTTACAAACAAGGATAAAATAGAATTTAGACTTGAGATAACGAACGCTATAAGGAATAATTTTATTTTAAGGGAGGAACTGAAGGATAGGCTTTCAAATATATTTGACTTGGAAAGAATATGTGCCAAAATTGCATATGACAGAGTCTCTCCTAAAGATCTTATAAACCTAAAAAATAGTATAAAGATGATACCAAATGTTCTTGAAACAATAAATAATTCTGGAGAAGAAATACTTTTGAAGTTTACAGAAACAATAGATCCTCTTAATGATATTTATAAGATAATAGAAGAGGCTATTTTAGAAGAACCGTCTCAAAACTTAAAAGATGGAAATATAATAAAAAGTGAGTATAATCAAGAACTTTTAGAACTTAGAAATATTTCTCAAAATGGGGCATCAATGATAAAAGACATTGAGCTTAGAGAAAAAGAAAAAACAGGTGCAAAAGCTTTAAAAGTTGGATATAACAAAGTTTTTGGATATTTTATAGAGATTACAAAAGCAGCCCTTCTTCAAATAAAGTTAGATGAAAGTTATATTAGGAAACAAACCCTTGTAAACGCTGAAAGATTTATAACTCCAGAACTTAAAGAGATAGAAGATAAGATAATAAATGCAGAAGAAAAAATTAAAAATATAGAATATGATATTTTCAAAGAGATAAGAAGTATAATATATAATAATATAGAGAGAATACAAAGAGTAGCAGCTATAATAGCAGAGCTTGACGTTTATCTTTCAAACGCTATTGTTGCTAGCAAAAATAACTATATTAAGCCAGAAATCAATCTTGATGGTATACTTGAAATAAAAGATGGAAGACATCCTGTTATAGAGCAGATAATAGGGGTAGAGAATTTTATATCTAACAATACGGAAGTATCAGATGAAAATATAATAAATATAATAACAGGACCAAACATGTCAGGGAAGTCAACATATATGAGGCAGACTGCACTTATAGCACTAATGGCACATATTGGAAGTTTTGTTCCAGCAAGTTTTGCCAATATACCTATTTTAGACAGAATTTTTACTAGAGTAGGAGCAAGTGATGATTTGTCACAAGGTCAATCTACATTTATGGTAGAAATGGATGAAGTAAGCCATATACTAAAGAATGCAAGCAAAAATAGTTTAATAATATTGGATGAAGTCGGAAGAGGAACAAGTACATATGATGGAATTTCTCTTGCATGGTCTATAGTAGAGTATATACATGACAGAATAGGTGCGAAGACATTGTTTGCTACTCACTATCATGAATTGACAGAGTTGGAAGAAAGATATGATACAATAAAAAACTATTCCATAGAAGTTAAGGAAGATGGAGATAATATAGTATTTTTAAGAAAGATAATTCCGATGGCAGCAGATAGGAGTTATGGAATATATGTAGCTAAGCTTGCAAAATTACCTATGGAGGTCTTAGATAGGGCAGATGCTATACTTACAGAACTTGAGAAAAATCACATTTCAAATTCATCTAGTATAAATAATTCTGAATACAACATTGAAGCCAATAAAGAAGAAAATAAAAAAGTAGCAAATGAAGTAAATATAGAAAAGCTTAAAGATAAAATAAGAAAAGAATTAGAGCTGAAGATAAGAAAAGAACTTTCAGAGAAAATGAAAAATACAACAATAGTAAATAATACGGAAAAGAACTTAACTAAACTCACAAAATCAAGGGACAAAACAAAAAATGATAGTATGCAA
Organism: Peptostreptococcus sp.; assembly: GCA_020025095.1. Lineage (GTDB taxonomy): Bacteria > Bacillota > Clostridia > Peptostreptococcales > Peptostreptococcaceae > Peptostreptococcus. The sequence continues at coordinate 1,349 of JAHHSS010000011.1, read as the reverse complement.
ATCAGCTTTGATGAAATATATAGTAAAGAAAATACCGTGTACGAAAAGTTTGTAGAGGAAATACTTTCTATTGATATGATGAATTCAACACCTCTAGATATTATGAATGAAATGTATGCGCTACAAAAGAAAGCAAAAGAGTTGGCGAGAAAATAAAGTATAATAAGGAGGAAATATGCCTAAAATTAATGTTTTAGATGATAGTACGATAAATAAAATAGCGGCCGGAGAAGTAATAGAAAGACCTTCATCTATTATCAAAGAATTGGTAGAAAATTCAATAGATGCTGGTGCTAATTATATAAATGTAGAGATAGAAAATGGTGGTAAAGATTTCATAAAAATTATTGATAATGGCTGTGGAATAGAAGCAGATGATATTAATAAGGCATTTATGAGACACGCTACTAGCAAAATTTCAAGAGCTGAAGATCTTTATGATCTTCATTCTCTTGGTTTTAGAGGTGAAGCTTTAGCATCTATTGCAGCTGTATCTAAATTAGAAATGATAACTAAAACAAAAGATTCACTTTTAGCCACAAAAATCATTTTAGAAGGTGGTAAGGTTAGTTTAAAAGAAGCTACAGCAGCAAACCTAGGAACACAAATATGTGTAAAATCCTTGTTTTTCAATACTCCAGCGCGAAGAAAATTTTTAAAATCGAATCAGTCTGAATCACTTGCTATAACAAATCTAATGAATAAACTGGCTATCGGAAATCCTCAAATAAAGTTTAAATATATAAATAATAAAAAAATAGTATTTGAAACTCTTGGTGATGGAAGTTTATTCAACTTAATAAGATTAATATATGGAAAAGATGTAAGTAGTAATATAATTAAACTTGATTATGAGTCTGAGTATTTTAAAATACAAGGATATACTGCTAATAATAATGTATACCGTTCCAATAGAAACTTACAGCACATATTTATTAATGGAAGATATGTAAAAAGTAATAATATAATGAATTCAATAAATGATGCTTATAAATCTATTATACCAATAAATAAGTATCCAATATATTTTATAAATATAATAATGGATCCAGGTACAATAGATGTTAATATTCACCCCAATAAACTAGAGGTTAAGTTTAACAAAGAAAGTGAGATTTTATCGGAGATACAGGATTATATTAGGGGTATTTTATTAAAAAATAGCTTAATAGGAAAGTATAATAAATCGGAAGGGGGATTATACAGTCCGTCTTCTACATTTGCAGGATTTGATAGTTTTACATATAGCAAGGAAAATGAGAAAATTAACACTCCTATTTCAGAGAAAAAAGAATTGGAAGATTCATTTAATGATAATCACAGTTTTTCAAATAGTAATCATATTAGAG
>JAHHSS010000109.1 GCA_020025095.1 Peptostreptococcus sp. | reverse complement strand
ACACTCAGCTTCTTTGTACCAACCTGCAAATTTATATCCTGATTTTGTTGGATCATTTGGTTTTGAAATTAAACTATCAAAGTCTATCTCTCCTCCTACTACCTTACTTCCTCCTTGTGAGTCGAAGCTTACATTATATTTATTCACTTCCCATTTTGCATATAATGTTATATCTCTTGATGGCATCTTTTCTTTTGCAAAATCCCATTCATTTTTACACTCAGCTTCTTTGTACCAACCTGCAAATTTATATCCTGATTTTGTTGGATCACTTGGTTTTGAAATTAAACTATCAAAGCTTACCTTTCCACTTTCTATATAACTTCCGCCTTGAGTATCAAAGTTAACATTATATTGTCCTTTATTCTCATTTAACTCCCAAATTGCATAGACTATTTTATCTTTTTCAAAATTTATTTTGCTATTATCAAGAAAATCTGCTTTAGTAGCTATAGGAGATTCACTCCATCCTTTAATAGTATAGCCTTCTCTTTTTTGAACAGGAATATCTGATAATACAACTGTATCACCAAAGTTATATTCTTTTCTAATTTCTTTAGCTCCTTCTCCAAAATTTTCGTTGTAAACAACATTTACTTTCTTAGCCTTCCATATCGCTTTTAAAGTTACTTTCCTTTTTGGATTATCAGAAGTAAAGCTTATTGTATCACCTGGCTTGTATACTTGTCCAGATTCATCTATCCAGTTTACAAAGCTATACCCTGTTAATTTAGGTATATTACTAGGAATAGTTATTTTTATATTACCATTGTCGTCTAGTGATTCGCTCTTGTTTTCTGGCATCTCACTTGCATTACTTTCCCCTGGAGCTAATACTTCTGGTAAATTTTCTTCGAAATTAACTTGTGCAACTTCTGTGCTAAATATAACTGAGTCACTATTTACATTTAGGGTAGTTCCAGCTCCTTCTTCTATTGCAGAATATTGGAACTTATTTATAGCCTTTTGATTATCTGAATTCGGCACTAAAAAATTTAAAACGGTCTCTAAAGTTTCTGTTGGCAATACCTTTTTGCTACTGAAATCTATAAATACTGCAGTTATACTCGATGTATCCGAAGGCTTTTCTGTTGTAAAGCCCAAATTAGCTAATTTATCTTTATCCCACTCCTGTAAATTAGTATTGTACTTTGGTAGTTCTGCAACCTTCTTTGTTGTATAGTATACACTTGCTCCATTAGCATTTTCTAACCCTGTAAAAGAAATATTACCTGTACTACCTCTTCCATCGCTAGTAGAAGGCAAAATATTATATATGCGAATATTTTTAAATATTGTATTTCCTGTATTAGATATGGAAACCTTCATTTGAGGTTTTCCACCCTTTTCTACTGCAAATTTAGAAATATTTGACCATGGCTCACTGCTTTTTCCTCTTCCAGCTGTACTTCCATACAAGTTACTTGTACGAACTACTGTTAAATCAGTATTTCCTCCAGTAAATCCTGAGTATGAATTTTCAATACTATTGTTATATCCAAATGCACTAGCTATGCCAGTATTAAAATTATTAGTAGCAGCTGCCAATTGAACAAATGAAGGTGTATTATTTGCTGCTGTTGTATAAGGAATGCTATAAGTGCCTTGCACTGCTCCTTCTTTTACTTTTAATTTTAATGGGATTGAAAAACTAGGTGTAGTATTATTTTTGTATGAAGTTCCACTTACATTAAAGATATAATAATTATATGTATTGTCTGAAGATATCAGTCTTGTTTTAACTGCGTCTTTATATTCTTTAGAATTCTTTTCATCTACAAAAGTTTTCAAAGAGCTTGGATTTTCAAATTCCAATACTTTAGGTATGGCAACACCGATTTCTGGGTTAATCCAATTTGCCAATGAACTATTTTTATTATAGCCTACAATTTTATAATCTACATATTCTCCAGGCTTTCTTGCATTTGCATTACTACTCACAAAGTTTGTACTTACATCTACAGTCTGTTCAGGTACATAGAATGTACTATAATCTAAACCATTCCATGTTTTTTTGCTCGGTACCATTCCTTCACTTTCATCTAAATAATCCATACTCCAACTCATTATTACAGGATTAATTTTATTTAATGGAATTTTTGTTCCATCTGGCCACTGATCATTTCCCCAACTTTTAGCCAAGTAACGTAACTGTATTGAATTTTTAGATGCAAAGTCACCCTCTGAATTTCCATCTACTCCCATCGGAGTAACTATTACCTCATTTATATATTCATTTACTTTTAAATCTGGAAGGGTAACTTTTACATCACTACCGAATCCACCATCAACTTTCCTAGTTTCATTTGTTCGAGCATTTTTTATTTCTAATTCTACCTTAAGTTTACCCGCATCTGCTCCTCTATCCGTACGGCTAATTACTTGTATCTCTTTAAAATTTAATTTTGCAGAACCATTTCTTGCTTGCTTTAAATAAAATTTAGTATCTTTTATCGGTTTTCTACCAACGTTTTTTGTTGAATCAACATGCTCATAGCTATAGCCTATAGCATTTACAACAGTATTTCCATCTTGATTTCCTTTACCTTGAATTACAATTGCCCTTCTTGAATTTCCCGTACTATGAGCTTTTGTTGGTACAAGTTTCCAATTTGGGATGTCTTTTTTAATGTAATTTAATTCACGAGTTTTTTCTCTTAAAGGGGCATTTACTTTTTTATAAATCATTCCAATTTTTATAGTAAATTCATCACCGATATTAATGCTTTCTGGAATCTGGATATTACTATCATATTGATTGAAACAACGGTTCGGATCTCCAGAATAATTCCATTGATTAAAACTCTTTGAATCGTCTGTAATTTTTCTATAATACCTGCTGTAACCTGCTTTGATAGATGAATCTTGTGTAGATGTAACTTCTTTATTTCCAAAAAAATCAGTTATACTTTTTGATAGAATAGAGCCTGTTGGAACCTCTATATAAGCTTTATTCTCATCTGGATTTGTAGTGTCTAATAATGAATATAATCTATAATCGTTGTTTAGCCAAAGTCTAAAATCAATACTGTTTCCGTACACATCTGTATCATTAGGATTAAACCTATTCAATGAAACTGACATACCATCAACTGCATTCGACTTAATCTGCTTAACATCAGATTGACTGATAATACTTCCATCGCCTGCTTTTACTGTTGCCTGCAAATTATTCCAAATAATTTGTTCTGATGGTATCTTTCCATCATACTCTTTATTAAATTCAAATCTTAAATTTAATGTTTCAACTTTTGTTTTTGTTTTTTTTAAGTGTACTATTAATTTATCTTTACTAGATTCATAACTCTCTACAATTGAATCTTCTTCTGGTACACTCGGAGTTACAAAATTGAAAATAGGGTCCATCATTGTGAAATTCTTATATACATCGCTACTTGTATTTGGAATAAAACCATATGGTATCTCAACTGTAACGTTTTCCAAGTTAGCCTGATTGATGGCTATTGGTACAGAAAGGGTTAACTCAGTAGGTTTTACACCAGTTACTGGATCTGTATATGTTTTAAATGTATTCGGAGCATTAATATTTACTCCTATATCATTATTTCTAGCAAATAGATTTTCTTCTACCGCATTTACACTTTTTTCTTTTAAGTCCTTTTCATCAACATTATCTTTGGACAGATTTAAACTTTTCTTTTCACCTTTTTTTATAGGATCATCAATAATAACATCTGCTTTTTCCTGAGCTAAAATCTCAACAGGAACATAATTTATAATACTACCTGTTCCTATTAATATAACTAGCGCTATCGCTGGACCTCTTTTTCTCATCACATATTCCTCCTTATAATATTAAGTTGTTTTCATTTATATTTTTCCTATTAACATAAATGTAAATAAGGAAAAATACTTTCATAATAAATTGTTTTTAAAATTAATCATTACGTATTATTGTAATATTCAGTATTGCAAATATTATTATCGTATGTAAGATAATTTTTACACTTAGAATATACTTCTTTTTAATAATTTTGTCAACGTTTGCATTTTTTAAAAGGAATGAATTATAAGTGTTTTATTATTATTTTCATATCGAAATTAAATATTTAACATATTAATTTTTTGTCTTATCATACTAAAAAATATATTAATACAGTTATTTAAAAAATCGAACTATTTTTATTACATA
>JAHHSS010000108.1 GCA_020025095.1 Peptostreptococcus sp. | reverse complement strand
GGCCTTGATAATTGCTCTAGCTTCTATATAAGTTATAAATCAATAAAAACATAACTGGGAAATTTTTAGAATTTGAATTTAAAAGAATAATATAAAGACTAAAGTTGCATATGTGTAACTATTATACAAGAATAGTTTTTAAAAATCAAAGAAATATTTTATACTTTTTCTTTTTTAAAAATATACTACTAATAGCTTTTATAGTGTTGGAAGGCTATTTAAAAAAAACATAAAAATAACAAAAGAGATAATAAATTTTTGCTGCAAGAGAATTTTTAAAATTTTAAGGCATTTTCAAAAATGAAAGTTACTTAAAAAAAGTTGCAAATTTTCAAATAAAAACCTATAGTTATTAGAAAAAAATAAAGAATTCATTATTTTATAATTTATTTCACTAAACATATTCAAAATAAAGTCGCATTGAGATATAATAGATACACTAAGTAAAAGAATAAAGTGGAGGGTAATATATGCTTAAGAAGTTTAATAAAGTGCTAGTAGCCAATAGAGGTGAAATAGCAATTAGAATTTTTAGAGCCTGTGCGGAGCTTCAGATAAGAAGTGTCGGTATTTATAGTGAAGAAGATAAGTACGGCTTATTTAGAACAAAAGCCGACGAGTCTTATCTTATAGGAGAAGGAAAGGGACCTGTAGACGCATATCTTGATATAGATGGCATAATATCTCTTGCCAAAAGAAAAAAAGTTGATGCAATACATCCGGGTTATGGATTCTTATCTGAAAATGCCGAATTTGCTAGGAAGTGCGAGGAAAACGGAATTACATTTATAGGGCCTAGTTCTGATATAATGGAACAGCTAGGAGATAAGATTAATTCAAAATTAGTTGCTCATGAAGCGGGAGTTCCAACTATACCAGGAGTTGAGAAATCATTAAAGAGTATCAAAGAAGCTAGAGAAGTAGCTGAAAAAATTGGATATCCAATAATGGTAAAGGCCTCAAATGGTGGTGGCGGAAGAGGTATGAGAATAGTTCGCCATGAAAAAGATCTTGAGATAGAGTTTGAAAATGCAAGAAGTGAATCAAGAAAAGCCTTTGGTGAGGATCTTATATTTATAGAAAAGTATATAGAAGATCCTAAGCATATAGAAGTTCAGGTTTTAGGTGATAAGTACGGAAATATAGTTCACTTATATGAAAGAGATTGCTCTGTTCAGAGAAGACATCAGAAGATAATAGAGCATGCACCAGCATTTTCTCTTCCAGAAGAAATCAGAGCGAAAATCTGCGATGATGCTGTAAAAATAGCAAAGCACGTAAATTATTCAAGTGCAGGGACTTTAGAGTTTTTAGTTGATAAATATGGAAATCACTATTTTATAGAAATGAACACAAGAGTCCAGGTTGAGCATACTGTTACAGAACAGGTTACAGGAGTGGATATAGTTCAAAGCCAGATACTTATAGCAGAAGGTCATAAATTAAGTGATCCAGAAATAGATATAAAAGGACAGGAAGATGTTACAGTAAGAGGCTATTCTATACAGTGTAGAATAACAACAGAAGATCCTAAAAAGAACTTTATGCCAGATACTGGTAAAATACAGGTTTATAGATCAGGTTCAGGCGCAGGTATAAGACTTGATGGAGGAAATGGATTTACTGGAGCTACAATTAGTCCATATTATGATTCTTTACTTGTAAAGACTATATCATATGATAGAAGCTTCGAAGGCGCCATCAGAAAAATGGTAAGATCTATAAAAGAAATGAGAGTTAGGGGCGTTAAGACGAATGTAGGATTTTTAGTAAATGTTTTACTTGATCCTAAATTCATTGCTGGTGAATGTAGTACAAACTTTATTGATGAAAATCCTCAATTATTTGATATTGTTGAAAGCAAAGATAGAGGAACAAAGATTCTTAAATTTATAGGAGATGTAGTTGTCAATGAGAATAAGTGCGAGAGCAGAAAAACTTTTGATGCAATATACGAACCTAGAATCAGAGATGTTAAAAAAGTAGAAGGTAGTAGAGAAAAACTTTTAAGACTTGGAAAAGAAGCTTATCTTAAAGAAATAAAAAATGAAAAGAAACTTTTATTTACTGATACTACAATGAGAGATGCTCATCAATCACTACTTGCTACAAGATTTAGAACTTATGACTTGATGAATATAGCAGAAGCAACTGAGCGCTATCAAAAGGATATGTTCTCACTTGAAATGTGGGGCGGTGCTACCTTTGATGTTGCTTATAGATTCCTTAAAGAGTCACCATGGATAAGACTTCAAAAGTTGAGAGAAGCTATACCAAGTATAAACTTCCAGATGCTACTTAGAGCCTCTAATGCAGTAGGATATAAAAATTATCCAGATAATGTGATTAAAGAGTTTATAAAAGAAAGTGCTAATTCAGGAATAGATGTATTTAGAATATTTGATTCACTTAACTGGGTTGATAATATGAAGCAGTCAATAGCAGTTGCTCAAGAAACTGGAAAAATTGTGGAATCAGCAATGTGCTATACAGGAGATGTTCTTGATAGCGATAAGTCAAAATATACTATAGATTATTATGTAAATATGGCAAGAGAGCTTGAAGCAGCAGGATCAGATATCATAGGAATAAAGGATATGGCTGGGTTATTAAAACCATATGCTGCATATGAGCTAATAAAGGCGTTAAAGGAGAATGTTAGTGTTCCAATACATCTTCATACTCACGACACAAGTGGTAACGGTGTAGCTACACTTTTAATGGCTTCAGAAGCAGGCGTAGACATAGTAGATGCAGCTATTGAGTCAATGGCAGGAATTACATCACAACCATCTTTAAATGCGATAATAGAAGCTTTAAAACATACAAAGAGAGATCCAGAAATTGATATTTTTGGATATAATGAGATAGGAAAATATTATAGGGATTTAAGAAAAGTTTACTATAAATTCGAAAGTGATTTGAAAAATTCAAATGCAGAAATATATGAATTTGAAATCCCTGGAGGTCAGTATACAAATTTAAAACCGCAGGCAGATAGTTTAGGGCTAGTAAATAGATTTGAAGAGGTAAAGGAAAACTATAAAAAGGCAAACAACATTGTTGGAGATATAATAAAGGTTACTCCTTCTTCTAAGGTAGTAGGTGACCTTGCAATATTTATGACTAAAAATAACCTTACAGAAGAAAATATTATAGAAGAAGGAAAAAATTTATCATTCCCAGACTCATTGGTAGATTATTGTAAAGGAATGATAGGTCAACCTATGGGTGGAGTTCCTAAGGAATTGCAGGAGGTTGTTTTAAAAGGAGAAGAAGCTATTACGGTAAGACCTGGTTCACTTCTTCCAGATGAAGATTTTGATGCAATTAGAGAGCATTTAAAAACATCTTTAGGAATAAAGGAGCCTTCAAGCAGACAGCTTATAAGTTATGCTCTATATCCAAAGGTATTTGATGACTATATTAGTCACTTCAAAGAGTATCGTGATGTAAGTAAACTTGAGAGTGATGTATTCTTCTATGGCTTAAATATCGGTCAGGAATTTGAAGTAGAAATAGAAGAAGGTAAGGTTCTTACAATCAAGCTTGTTGATATAGGAGAGGCGAAAGAAGATGCTACTAGAACACTTACATTTGAGCTTAATGGAATGTTAAGAGAGGTAGAAATTACAGATAGGAACTATGCAGGTAAAGTAGTAAATGTTGAAAAGGCAGATATGAATGACCCTAATCAAATAGGGGCAAGTATACCGGGTAAGGTTGCTAAGATACTTGTAAAAGAAGGCGATATAGTTGAAGAAAATCAACCATTGATAGTAATAGAAGCCATGAAGATGGAAACTAATATTGTGGCTAAAGCAGCAGGTAAGGTTAAGTCTATTAAGGTTGCTAATAATGATATGGTAATAGATAAACAATTACTAATACAGCTAGAATCAGAATAGAAGTTAATTTTATATAGTTTGATTTAAGTAGGATAGATATAAAAATATTGAAATAGAATGTTTTTATAAAATTTTGTCTACTAATTTATATAAAGACAAAATTAAAATTTTATTTAGCAGAATGAGTATATTTTATACTTATTCTGCTTTTATTTTTAAGTTTATAAAATAAATAAAGGAAAATTTGATTTTTCTTTTATAAATAGCCATAAAAATGCAGCAATCCGAGATAAGATTGACTTTTTTGAAAATTAAGTTTATAATGAAAAATAAATAGAGTAAATTTTTTGAATTTTCTAGTTTTCTTTGGTTGGATTTGAAAACTTTGTTAGAAATAATTTTAAAATATACAAATTTCTAAGAGTTAGAAGTGAGTATAGTAAATCCAATAATAAAATAAAGGTAGGTGCTCATATGAAAGTCTATAATAGTGAAAAGATAAGAAATATTGCAGTT
>JAHHSS010000107.1 GCA_020025095.1 Peptostreptococcus sp. | reverse complement strand
GGCCAGTGGCTGGAGCAACACGCGCCGGAATATAGCTTTATTCTTTGATAATGTATTTTTAAATTATTTTCATAGAAATACTTATAAATGCAAAAAAAAATCCAGCTTTTCTAACTTGAATTAATGATGAAAAAAAACTATAATCAGTAGGTAGATTGAAGAGTTGATGCATCAATTTTACGTATTATCTATTTAGTTGAAAATACACACAAGTGTATACAGTTTAAGGTAAAAAAGATATACAAATTTAAAATTGAATTTTGATTAATTGTTCTTTGTCAGTAAAGCAATAGTAATTTATTTAAAGGAGATTTAAAATGCAAGACAATAAGTTAGAAAAAAATATCGGACTTTTTGCAGCTTTATCTACAGTCGTAGGTGGAGTAATAGGTTCAGGTGTATTTTTTAAGCCGCAGATAATATTTACTGCATCTGGAGGTGCACCGGGCTTAGGAATAATTGGTTGGATAGCTGCGGGTATTATCACAATAGCAGCTGGATTGACAATGGCTGAATTAGCATCTATGATACCTGAAACAGGTGGAATGATGATGTATATAAAAAAAGTTTATGGAGAAAAAATAGGTTTTTTAGCTGGTTGGGCACAAGTAATACTATTTTTCCCAGGACTTATAGCAGCTTTAGCAGTTGTATTTGCAGACCAGTTTGTAGCGCTTTCAGGTGCAGCATATCTTAAAATACCAATGGCAATAGGAGTAATAGTTTTATTATCACTTCTTAACCTTATGGGAAGCAAATCTGGTGGTATAATACAGAATATATCTACTGTATGTAAAGTTCTAGTTCTTGTTATATTAATAATAGCAGGATTTGTAATAGGTAGTGGAAATAATGGTATTGTAACTCCAGTAATAGGAAAGGGGATAAATCCTATTACTACATTCGGAAGTATACTACTAGCCATATTCTTTGCCTTTGATGGTTGGATAAATGTTTGTGCATTAGCAGGAGAAATGAAAGACCCAGGAAAAGATTTGCCTAAAGCGATAGTTGGGGGACTTGCAATAGTTGCTGCCATATATGTTATAATAAACATTTCTTACTTATGGGTAGTACCAGCAAGTAAGTTGGCATCATCTGCTGCACCAGCAAGTGATGTTGCCACTGTAATGTTTGGACCAATAGGTGGAAAGTTAATTGGAGTAGGTATAATGATATCTGTTTTTGGTGCATGTAATGCATATATAATGACAGGTTCAAGAGTATTATATGCTTTATCTCAAGATAAAACTCTTCCAAAGAGTGATACACTTTCAAAGATAAATAAAAATAATGTACCAGGAAATGCAATAATAGCTCTTGCAATAATATCAGCTATATTTGCTCTATCAGGACAATTCAATCTTCTTACTGATTTTGCAGTATTTTCTATATGGATATTTATAGTCTTATCTTTTATAGGAGTAATAATACTAAGAAAGAGAATGCCAGATGTAGAAAGAAAGTATAGAGTTCCACTATATCCATTAGTTCCTATTGTGGCAATAGCAAGCGGTTTATTCGTATTAATAAACCTTCTTTTCACAAATACCCTTTTGGCAGTTGGGGGAATAGTAATAACATTAATTGGATTACCAATCTATGAAATGGGAAAGAAAAAAGCTATAAGAAAATAGAAAATAAGCTAAAATCTAATAAGGATTTGCTTTCTTAAAAATAAAAAATATAATTAGGGAAACTACTGACAATAACTATTTGATCGTATCAATAACACAAAAATAGGTTCATTTATGGGCCTATTTTTTTATGTAGAAAAAGAGTGTTAATTTATATAGTACTTATTTTTAAGTAATAAGATAATTTACAAATAAATGAAATTATAGCTAAATATTAAATAGGAAAATTACTTAAAGTATATATTTTTTTTCATAGATGTAGTAAAATACAGCAAGTAAGAGTATCAAGTATTAAAGGATAAATTAAGACAAGGGTGTAAAACTTATTATACATTGAGAATTAATTTAATATTTTTAATTTAATAGATGGGAGGTTTATGCAACAAAATATTTGTTGCGTTGAGGGAATGAAGAAACTATTTAGAAATTTGCTAATTATATTAGTGGTAGTTCTAGCATTTTATCTTGTACCAATAAGAGAGCTAAATGTTAAAGAAGAATATCAAAATCCTAGCATGCCAAATGGATGTGAAATAACAGCTTTAGATATGTTAATGAAATATAATGGGTTTAATGTTAGTAAGGAATTTTTAAGTGATAATTATCTAAATAAAACAGGTTTTTATAATGCTGATCCGAATATAGGATATATAGGTAATCCATATAGTAAATCGAAAGGTTTTTACTGCTATGCGGGGCCAATTGTAGAGTGTGCAAATAAATATTTTAGAGAAAATAATATTTCGAAAACAGCTAAAGATAAAACTGGAATGTCAGTTTTTGGTGTTTTAAATCAAATAATTTTTAGAAAACAACCAGTTGCTGTTTGGTATACTGTAGATGATAAAAAACCAGAATACGGAAGTGCAAGTTACACAGATTTAAAAGGTGATAAAAGACCACTTTATTCCAATTTGCATTGTGTAGTAGTAAAAGGAGTGGGTAGAGGAATGGTGAGTATAATAGACCCACAAAGAGGGCAAAGAAAGGTGAATTTTATAGAATTTACTAAATTATATATGCAAATGGGGCAAAGAGCAGTTGTAATATGATATAATTGATTTTGTAAAAAAAAATATATTGTATTTTATTGTTTGAAAAGACTTGTATAATAAAAAATTACAAATTACAGGCTAGAGGGCAGAACTTTTTTAAGAAAATAGATTAAATATCAAATATAATATAAAAATGTTTGGGGGAATGAAAAATGAAAAAAGCTATAATACTTGCAGCCGGAAAAGGAACAAGAATGAAATCAGTTCATCCGAAAGTTGTTTACAAGGTATGCGGTAAGGAAATGGTAAACCATGTAATAGATGCAGCTTGTGATGCTGGTGTAGATGAAACAATTGTTGTTTTAGGCCATGGAATAGATGAAGTAAAGGAAGCTGTAGGAAGTGATGTTAAGATAGCAATTCAAAGAGAACAGCTTGGAACAGCTCATGCAGTGAGGATGGCTGAAGAAAATATCAAAGAAGAAGATACTGTAGTGGTATTGTGTGGGGATACACCTTTGATAGAAGCAGAAACATTAAGTGATTTTTTTGAATACCATGATAAAGGAGATTTTGCAGTAACAGTTTTGACAACATCTGTGGAAGAGCCTACAGGTTATGGAAGAATTATAAGAGATTTAGATGGAAACCTATTAAAGATTGTAGAACAAAAAGATGCTAGTGAAGATGAAAAAGCGATAAAGGAAATAAATTCAGGTATATATTGCTTTAATGGGAAATTTTTAAAGGAAGCACTTGTAAAGGTTGATAACAACAATGCTCAAGGTGAGTATTATTTACCTGATACAATAGAAATAATAAGAAATGCAGGTGGAAAAGCAGGTGCATATATGGGAGCAAGTATAGAAGAACTTATGGGTGTAAATTCCAGAAATCAGCTTTCAAATGCAGAAAGAATAATGAGAAGAAGAATAAATGAAAAACACATGACTAATGGTGTAACGATTATAGATCCTGATGCAACATATATAGATGCAGATGTAGAAATAGGAAATGACACAATTATTTTCCCAGCTTGCATGATAAGAAAAGGATCTAAAATAGGAGTATCTTGTGAAATAGGTCCTCAAACAAGTATGGAAAACTCGATAGTAGGAGATTATACTAGTGTTAAGAAATCAGAATTAATAGACGCTAGTGTAGGTAATCATACTAATGTGGGACCATATGCATATCTTAGACCAAAAGCTGAGATAGGAAATAACTGTAAAGTTGGAGATTTTGTAGAAGTTAAAAATGCGAAATTTGGAGATGGATCAAAAGCTTCTCACTTATCATACATAGGAGATGCAGAAGTTGGTAAGAATGTTAATGTTGGTTGTGGAGTTGTATTTGTAAATTATGATGGCAAGAACAAGTTTAAATCAATCGTAAAAGACAATGCATTTGTTGGTTCAAACTCTAATCTTGTTGCGCCAGTGGTAGTTGAAGAAGATACTTTTATAGCTACAGGCTCTACAATAACAGATGATATTCCGACAGGATGTTTAGCTATTGCAAGAGAAAGACAAGTTTTAAAACCTGGTTGGGTAGAAAAAAAGAGAAAAAGAGACGAAGAAGCAGAAAAAAATAAGTAGTCAAAATATTTTCAGATAAAAGCAGCCGTTTATTATAAAGGCTGTTTTTATTATTTCAATTTTTTTAAAGAGAAAACTATTTCTTTGAAAAAAATAAAAAAAGTATGGATATATGTTAAAAAATATAGTAGAATATATAAGCGACTCTAATTCTAAAAAAAATAATAGTGATTTTAATAGATATAGTG
>JAHHSS010000106.1 GCA_020025095.1 Peptostreptococcus sp. | reverse complement strand
CATTTCCGCTTCCATCTCCATTTCCGCTTCCATCTCCATTTCCGCTTCCATCTCCACTAGAATCTGGAATTTTTATCCATTTTGCATATAATTTAATGTCTTTTGATGGCATCTTTTCTTTTGTGAAGTCCCATTCATTTTCACATTCAGCTTCCTTGTACCAACCAGCAAATTTGTATCCTTCTCTTGTTGGATCACTTGGCTTTAATATTAAAGTATCATAGTCTACTTCTACCCCTTCTATTGGGCTTCCTCCTTGCGAGTCGAAACTTACATTATATTTATTCGCTTCCCATTTTGCATATAATGTTATATCTCTTGATGGCATCTTTTCTTTTGTGAAGTCCCATTCGTTTTCACATTCAGCTTCCTTGTACCAACCAGCAAATTTATAGCCTTCTCTTGTTGGATCACTTGGCTTTAATATTAAACTATCAAAATCTATCTCTCCACCTAGTACAGGACTTCCTCCTTGTGAGTCAAAGCTTACATTGTATTTATTTGCTTCCCATTTTGCATACAATGTTATATCTTTTGAAGGCATTTTTTCTTTTGTGAAGTCCCATTCGTTTTCACATTCGGCTTCCTTGTACCAACCTAGAAATTTATAACCTTCTCTTGTTGGATCGCTTGGTTTTGATATTAAACTTCCAAAACCTGCCTTTCCGTTTTCTATAGAACTTCCTCCTTGAGTATCAAAGTTAACACTATACTGATTTAAGTCCCAAATAGCATAAACTGTTTTATCATTTTCAAAATTAATTTTACTATTATCAAGAAAGTCTCCTTCAGTTGCTAGAGGAGATTCACTCCACCCTTTAACAGTATAGCCCTCTCTTTTTTGAACAGGAATATCTGATAATACAACCGTATCTCCAAAGTTGTACTCTTTTCTAATTTCTTTAGCTCCTTCTCCAAAATTCTCATTGTAAGTTACATTTACTTTTTTAGCTTTCCAAACTGCTTTTAAATTTACTTTCCTTTTTGGATTATCAGTATTGAAGCTTATAACGTCACCTGGATTGTATGCTTGTCCAGATTCATCTATCCAGTTTACAAAGTTATACCCTGTTAATTTAGGTATATTACTAGGAATAGTTATTTTTGCATTGCCGCTAACATCTAATAAATCACTCTTATTTTCTGGCATTTCACTTGCATTACTTTCACCTGGAGCTAAAACTTCAGGTAGGTTTTCATCAAAATTAACTTGTGCTACTTCTGTACTAAATATGACTGAGTCACTATTTACATTTAAAGTCGTTCCTGTCCCTTCTTCTATTGCAGAATATTGGAACTGATTTATAGCCTTTTGATTGTCTGAATTAGGTACTAAAAAATTTAAAACAGTATCTAAAGTTTCTGTTGGCAATATCTTTTTATCAGTGAAATCTATATATATTGCAGTTATGCTAGATGTTTCTGAAGGCTTTTCTGTTGTAAAGCCTAAATCTGCTAATTTAGCTTTATTCCACTCCTGTAAATTAGTATTGTATTTTGGCAATTCTTCAACTTTTTTTGTTGTGTAGTATACGCTTGCTCCATCAGTATTTTCTAATCCCGTAAAAGAAATATTACCTGTACTACCTCTTCCATCGCTAGTAGAAGGTAAAATATTATAAATACGAACATTATTAAATGTTGTATTTCCTGTATTAGATATTGAAACCTTCATTTGAGGTTTTCCACCCTTTTCTACTGCAAATTTAGAAATATTTGACCACGGCTCACTGCTTTTTCCTCTTCCTGCTGTACTTCCATATAACTTACTTGCATGAGCTACTGTTAAATCCGTATTTCCCTCTGTAAATCCAGAATATGAATTGGCAAGAGCATTGTCATATCCAAATGCACTAGCAACACTATTTTTTAAATTATTAGTTTTAGATTCTAATTGAACAAATGGTGGTATACTATTTGATGCTGTTGTATATGGAATCTTATAAGTTCCTTGTTTAGCTCCTTCTTTTACCTTTAGCCTTAGTGGAATTGAAAAACTAGCTTTAGAATCGTTTTTATATGCTGTTCCACTTACATTAAATCTATAGTAGTTATATGTATCGTCTGAAGATACAAGCCTTACCCTAACTGCATTGCTGTATTCTTTAGAATTCTTTTCATCTACAAAGTTCTTCAAAGAGCTTGGATTTTCTAATTCCAAAACCTTTGGTATAGCTACACCAATTTCTGGATTAAGCCAATTCGATACAGAATTAATTTTGTTATAACCTATAATTTTATAATCTACATATTCCCCAGGCTTTCGTGCATCTGCATTACTACTCACAAAGTTAGTGCTTACATCTAGAGTCTGTTCAGGCACATAGAAGGTATTGTAATCTGAACCATTCCATGTTTTTTCACTCGGCTCAACGCCTTCACTTTCATCCAAATACTTCATGCTCCAGCCCATTGTTACAGGATTTATTTTATCTAGTGAAATTTTTGTTCCATCTGGCCACTTATCATTTTCCCAGCTTTTAGCCAAATAACGTATGCGCATTGAGTTTTTAGATACAAAATCACCTTCTGAATTTCCATCCACTCCCATAGGAGTAACTATTACCTGATTTATATATTCATTTGCTTTTAATTCTGGAAGAGAAGCATTTACCTCACTACCAAATCCGCCATCAACCTTCCTAGTTTCATTTGTTAGGGCATTCTTTATTTCTAATTCTACTTTTAGTTTTCCCTTCTCTGCACCTGTATCAGATAGACATGATACTTCAATCTCTTTAAAATTCAGTTTTGCAGATCCATTTTTTGGTTGCTTCAAATAAAATTTAGTATTTTTTATAGGCTTTTTACCTACATTTTTTGTTGAATCAGCATATTGATAGCCATAACCCATAGCGTGTACGAGTATATTCGCATCTTTATTTCCCTTACCTTGAATTACAATTGGCTTATATACACTTGCGGTGCTATGAGTTTTTGTTGTTATAATTTTCCAGTTCGGTTGCTCCTTTTTCACATAATTTAACTCTTGACTATGTTCTTTTAAAGGCGCATTTACTTTTTTATAAATCATACCAATTTTTATAGTAAACTCATCACCTATATTAATACTTTCTGGTATCTGAATACTAACATCATTTAGATTGTAACATTTATTAGGGTCGCCAGAATTATTCCATTGATTAAAAGTACTTGAATCATCTGTAATAGTTCTGTAATACCTACTATAACCAGGCTTAATAGATGGATCTTGTACAGATGTTACTTCTTTACTTCCAAAAAAATCAATTCCACTTTTTGATAGGACTGAGCCCGTTGGAACCTCTATATAGGCCTTATTATCCTTTGGATTTGTGGTATCTAGCAATGAATGTAATCTATTATAATTGTTTAACCTGATTCTTGAAACAATGGTGTTTCCATACAACTCAGTGTCATTTGGGTTAAACCTTGAAAACAAAACTGACATACCATCAATTGCGCTTGATTTCATATCCTTAACATCAGATTGACTGATAATACTTCCATCTCCTGCCTTTACTGTTGCCTGCAAATCATTCCAAATAATCTGTTCTGCTGGTATCTTTGCATCATATGCTTTATTAAAAGCAAATCTTAAATTCAATGTTTCAACTTTAGTTTTTGTTGTTTTTAGGTGAACTACTAACTTATCTTCTTTTGCTTCATAACGCTCCACAATGGAATCTTCTTCTGGCTCACTTGGAGTTACAAAATTGAAAATAGGGTCTGTCATTGTAAAATGTTTATAGACATCATTACTTCTATCTGGAATAAAACCATATGGTATTTCAACTGTAACGTTTTCCAAGCCCGCCTGATTAATAGCTATTGGCACAGAAATAGTTAACTCAGTAGGTTTTACACCTGTTACTGGATCAGTATATGTTTGAAATGTACTAGGCGCATTAGTACTTACTTCAATATCCTTACTTTTTACCTGTACATTTTTTTCATCTTTTATATTTTCTTTATTTTCTTTTGAATCATCATTTTCAGGAGAAGCCTGATCCTGCACTTTAAACGCACCATTTTCTGTGCTAGTATTATTTTCTACTTTCTCCTCTTCAATATTATCTTTTGACAGATTTAAGCTGCCCCTTTTATCTTTTTTTATAGGATCATCAATAATAACATCTACTTTTTCCTGAGCTAAAACCTCAACAGGCACATAATTTACAATACTACTTGTTCCTATTAATATAGCTAATGCTATCGCTGGTCCTCTTTTTACCATTATATCATCCTCCTTATAATATTAAGTTATTTTTAACTTGTATTAAATCTAAAAAATCAGATAAAATTATGCAAAAACACTTTTGCAATAAATTGTTTTAAAAAAATAATTATTTCCTAATATTTTAATATTCTGTATCACAAATATTATTATCGTATGTATGAAAACTTTTACACTTAAGAATATACTGTCTTTTTGTATTTTTGTCAATAATTACATTATTTTTTTTATTTTTTTTGATGCCATAAAAAAAATTTTATATAAAATTAAATATTTAACAAATCAATTTTTTATATTATCATACTATAAAATATGATAATATCAGC
>JAHHSS010000105.1 GCA_020025095.1 Peptostreptococcus sp. | reverse complement strand
AAGGAATTTGCAGCAAATCTCAAATCAATTTATTTATCTGGAAATGAGGAACAAGTTAATTTATGCGTAAAGCTATATATTTTATGTTACGATAAAGATGGGACGGCAAAGTCGTCCTTTATTTAGTTATTGCATATATCCTCTACTATCAAACATCTATTCAGCTTCATCCTAAATTAATTAACAATCAGATATCATACTTCCATCGTCACTAAAATAAAACTTATAAGCATTATACTCGAGCAAGCTATTCGCATATAACTATTAAAATAATACAATTTATTATTCTCTTTGTATCCTTAATTTGTCCATTATACAAAAATCACCCTAACTAATAGTTAAGATGCTTAATCTTGTCTATATTTCCAATCTAGTATTTTGTCATATAATGACTGTACATACTTACCTTTTTCAGTGTACCAGTTTTGGCCGTCTGAATCATAGTACATACAATCATCATCAGTCAAATATATATTAATATTTGTTTGAAATTCTTCTAGGTTTTCTGTTTCTAATGACTCCTTTATATTAGGATAATACCCTAAATCATTAGCTTTTTCTAGTAAAAAGTTTATTTCATCTTCACTTAATCCAAACATCACTTCACCTCCTTATTTTGAGTTGCATTGTACTAATACACCCGTTACTGGATTTATTGTTATATCGCAAACCCCAACTATCCTATACGTTGTACTATTTTACCTTCTGTGAATCAAATCACCATTTTTAACACACTTTATAATCTTCTCAATAGGCACATGTTTATGATTCAATCTCTTCATAATCTCTTTTGAATTATTTAAGTTCACCCAATTATGTGTACCTATTGATCTACTCGTAAAATGATAAGATACATTTTTTATCTCCGTGCCATCTTTTAACTTCAAACCTATCAACCTATCTTCAAGTTCATTGTGATACTTTTTGAAATTATTGTACTTTACTAATGGGGATATTTCTCCCTTTTGCACTCTACCAGCATACCCTTTTATCAGTTCCCACTCCTTAGTGTCATTATACTTTATTCTCTGAAAATCTTCAAATGTTTTGACTCCATCATAACCAAGGTCTTTATATGCTTCAAACTCCCTTTTATCGCTATTGCTGTTTTTAATCATATTTTATTTAAGTCGGAAGTCTTCATCAAGGATAACATATTTATCATACCAATCTTCATAGCTCATCGCTTCCTCTTCATTTTCAAAATAGCAAGCTTCAGTTCTTATTAATCTTCTTGCGTTGAAAGAACCTACACCAAATTTATAATCTATCTGCCTTGCCATTTCACTTTGACTTTTACCGGTTAATAAACTTACTGCTATCTCTTCTTTCACAGTTTCTGCTAGTCTTTTAGTATTTTCCCATATCCGATCTGAATAATTTAAACCACTCCATTTAGCATTTAACACAGATTTTACTTCTTTCACGCCTGGCTGCCTAAAACCAAAAGAAAAACCGGCATTTTTCTGAATCTCGTACATCGACCTATTGAACCCCTCTTTTAATATGTTTTTATATAGTGAAGTGGTTACCTTTTTTTCAGCCTTATAGATATCTCTTATTATATTGTCAACTTCACTTTGCAATTCGTCAAAATAATTAAGCCTAAAAGCATATCCAGAACTTGTAATTTCGTTTATAATAAGTTTTGTATCATCACTGATGGTTTGGTTCATTAACACCCTTTTAAGCTCCTTAGAAGAGTTATTTGAGCGCATATCCTTTACTATTTTTCTCGCATCTCTATCAGATAGTCCGTATTCTTTTTTTAATTTACTAAACACCTTATTAGATTTATCTGATATATATTCACTCGATTTAGCATATATTTTACTTACTTTTCTAGATGTATCTTCTGCCTTTTCCATTTGTTGGTATATGATATCCGCTTTTCGCTTTTCCCAATAACTACTGTTCTTCATCTTCATCTATCCTTGAATTTGAAAAAAATTCCATTCTTCTGTCCTCTGATTCTTTTTTTCTTTTTCTAATGCTTCTATTTCAGCATCTGGATCCTCAATAAATGGCAATAATGATATAAGCTGTCTAGTGCTAACTTTGCCTTCTAAGTTAGATATAATTTGGCTTATCTCCAATATATTTTTCGGTAATCCTCTTGAAAATTGCGGTACTATTGAGTTTATATTTAGCTTTATTGATTGAATTCCTAAATAATTGTCAAACATCAATATTCTTCGCTTTAACCCCTTTATGTAGAATCTCTGTTTGGTCTTTGTTATCATCTCAAGACCAAGAAACTTATACTCCATTGCTACTCCGGAGCTATTTCCTGCGAAGTTTTCATCAGTTAGATTTGCTACATGACTAAAGGTATATATATCATTTTTCAGGGCTTTTTTAAGGGTTTCAACAGATTCTTCTTCCAAAGTCTGCGAAATATATTCTGCTTTTGACTCTCTCGGTAACTCTAGTAGTCCTGCTTCTCTTAGAAGCGCCATCGCCCTTATAGCATCATCCGTACCATCAGCAAGTTTAGCGCCGTACATAATTAATAATGAGTTTATGAATTGCTCTTTGTCATTTACCCTGTTTGCCATAAGTGAGTTGTATGAGTCTATTAACCCGATTTGCTGTTCAAAATCACCTATACAGAATTTATTATTTCTATACTCAATAACTGATTTAAAACGAATAGAAATTAATAAGCAAAAAAATTATAATCAATTAGAAAATCAAATTGACAAATACGTTGAAATAGTTATATCAATTTCTTCAATTTTGGAAGAAATTAGAAAAGACAATTAGATTTTATTTAAAAAGTTGATATGGATATCATAAAATTAACTCTCTCAATATATCAAGTTTTTTATTTTCATATTGACATTTATTTACGCAAGGGTTATAATTAGCTAACAGATTAACCTTGTTCCTTACGCGGGTTCAAGGAGATTTTAACAGATTAAGCCTAATCCTTACGTGGGGTTAGGCGTTTTTTTATGGAGGTAACAATGATAAATGAAAAACCCTTTATAACTACAAACCAAATGTTAAAAAAACTTAGAACCCGAAACCTAAAAATAAAGGATGGTTCTAAAGCAAAAAGATTTTTAGAAAGAGAAAATTATTATTGTGTGATAAACGGTTACAAAGACTTATTTTAAGATAAAACTGTTAATTCTGTTGAGGAAAGATATAAAGATGGTTCTAGTATATTTGAGTTATTCAAATTAGATAGAGAATTGAGAAATATATTACTACCTGAATTAATTAAATTTGAAAGTTTTATCAAAACAAATGTTGCATATTACTTTCACAAAAGTTTTCCTGACAAAAATTCATATCTTGCGTTTGAAAACTATACTTCTGATACAAGTAAGACAAAAGATATATTGTCCGTAATTGCAACATTATCAAGTAATATATCTCGGCAAAAAAATAATGCTGTGACCTATTACATTGAAAAATATCAGCACTGTCCTCTTTGGGTATTATCTAACTACCTAACATTTGGTAATATATCAAAGATATATAAAGTATGCGATTCTACAGTCCGCCTAAGTATATCAAAAGAAGTCTCAAAACACTACCGTAACAACTACAAAGAAAAAGTGCATATTTCACCTGAAATGTTAGACGAATGTCTTGGTATGGCGGTAATGCTAAGAAATGTATGTGCACATGATGAAAGGCTATACAACTACAAAGGAAAATTCAAAGAAAGAGCACTTTCAAGAACATTGAAATACCCTCAATTAAAAAACTGCCATGTATTTTCTTCACTCATAATACTAAAGTTATTTATTCCAAAAAATGATTATAGACAGTTCATGAGAAAGTTTGAAAAATGCATGAATAATTATAAAAACTCCTTTAAAACAATCTCTCTAGATGATATAAAAGACATAATTGGATACGACCAGACTTGGATCGACTCCAACAAATAAAAAGTGAATTAAATACTTATCATTATGTAAAATACATGATAAATCAGATTAGGCAATTAGCCACTTACGAGGTATTCTATTGTGGAATAACATAGGAAGATTATCCCATTCGGTCAGCTCTGTATCTATCAGGTGCAGAGCTTTATCTATAAAATAAAAAGAACGTACGTTTATATAAAAAGGAGGTTTTAAAATGGCTAAGTTAATGGTAACAAGACGTGGCTCTAAGTGGCAGTATAGATTTTACGTTGGAAAGGTTGA
The DNA here is from genome assembly GCA_020025095.1 of Peptostreptococcus sp. Classification (GTDB taxonomy): domain Bacteria; phylum Bacillota; class Clostridia; order Peptostreptococcales; family Peptostreptococcaceae; genus Peptostreptococcus. Next base: position 408 of record JAHHSS010000105.1, on the reverse strand, counting down.
CGAAAAACAAAAATTCATAAGTAAAAGCGGTTTTCACACTTAAAAAGAAGCCCAATCGGCAGGCACAGAGGCTCTATATGAATTTGAAAGTAAGGTAGTTAGATTAAAAAATACTAATATATCTGTTTCAGATTTTTGCGATTTTTGGATTGAAAACCAAGCTATGTTTAACTACAAGCGAAATACTATTAATAATTATATACGCACTATAGAATCTAGAATAAAGCCAGTATTAGGTTTTTATAAGTTAACAGACATTAATACACTTGCTATTCAAAATTTTATAAATGATATTAAAAAAGAAGAAATAAAACAAAAGGAAAATAGACTTTTCTATGGAGAATATATAAAATAAGTCCAGCTTAGGCTAGGTCATTCAAGCATAAAAACTACACTTGATGTTTACAC
>JAHHSS010000104.1 GCA_020025095.1 Peptostreptococcus sp. | reverse complement strand
CGCATATAACTCTAGATGTACTCATTTACTTATCCTCCTTTGCAGCCTTTTCAGCTTTTGCAGCTTCAATGTCTATATCTTTAAAGTTCTGTACTGGATAATAAGGAACCATATTATCTCTTAACCACTGTAAAGCATCAACAGGAGTTTTCCCCCAGTTTGTAGGACAAGTAGATAAAACTTCTATCATAGAGAAACCTAATCCAGCTCTCTGAACTTCAAAAGCTTTCCTTATAGCTTTCTTTGCTTTTCTTACTTCTGCTGGTGTGTCAACTCTTACTCTTTCTATATAACTTGCACCAGTTAAAGTAGATAACATTTCACTCATTCTTATAGGGTATCCATGAATTTCTGGATTTCTACCCTCTTGACAAGTAGTAGCTCTCTCACCAATTAGAGTAGTAGGTGCCATCTGACCACCAGTCATACCGTATGTAGTGTTATTTACGAATATAACAGTTATATTTTCACCTCTGTTTGCAGCATGAACTATTTCTGCAGTTCCTATAGAAGCAAGGTCCCCATCACCTTGATAAGTAAATACTGTATGGTTAGGTAAAACTCTCTTTATTCCAGTAGCAACAGCTGGTGCTCTACCATGAGCAGCTTCTTGCATATCACAGTTAAAGTAATTATATGCTAAAACTGAACATCCAACAGGAGCAACACCTACTGTTTCTCCTAATACACCCATCTCTTCTAATGTTTCTCCAACCAGTCTATGGATTATACCATGTGTACATCCTGGACAGTAATGTGTCTGCGCATCAGTTAAACCTTTTGTCTTTTGAAAAATAACAGCCATTACTTAACACCTCCCATAATTTCAATTGCTTTTTCTTTAATTACTTTTGGTTCTGGAACCATTCCACCTGGTCTACCATAGAAGTGTACTGGACATCTTCCAGCTATTCCCATCTTGACATCGTCAACCATTTGTCCCATACTCATTTCAACTACAAATAAATTCTTACAGTTTGGTATTTCATCAAAAGCTTTGTAAGGATAAGGCCAAACAGTCTTAGGTCTAATCATACCAACCTTGTACCCTTCTTCACGTAAATCATTTATACAATTTTTAACGACTCTTGACATAGTACCGTAAGCTACAAATACTAATTCAGCATCTTCTGTTCTATCCATTTCATATTGAAGTTCATTCTTTTCTATCAAATCATACTTTTTCTGTAAGTGGTAATTATGCTGTTCTAGAATTTCTGGTGAAAGATATAGAGAATTTATTATATTTGGTTTTCTTTCTCCCTTTGTTCCAGTAGTTGCCCAATCCTTAGCTGGCAACTCTCTATGTGGTCTTTCCTTTTCAAAGTCAACTGGTTCCATCATCTGACCTATCATACCATCTAATAAAACCAATACTGGTGTTCTATATAATTCAGCAACATCAAACGCTTCTATTATCATGTCACAAGCTTCCTGAACGCTAGCTGGCGCATAAACCGGTGTTCTATAATCTCCATTACCACCGCCCTTAGTAGTCATATAATAATCACACTGAGATGGTTGTATTGAACCAAGACCTGGACCACCTCTAACTACATCTAATACAACACAAGGAACTTCTGCACCTGCACAGTAAGTAATCCCTTCTTGTTTTAGTGCTATACCTGGTGAAGATGAAGATGTTAAAACTCTAGCTCCTGATCCTCCTGCACCATAAACCATATTTATTGCAGCAACTTCTGATTCAGCTTGAACAAAAGTTCCTCCGATTGCTGGTAATTCTCTTGATAAATATTCAGGCAACTCACTTTGTGGAGTTATTGGGTAACCGAAGAAATATTTGCAGCCTGCAACTATTGCTGCTTTACCGAATGCTTCGTTACCTTTCATTAATACCTTAGCCATTAAAAATCCCTCCTAAAAAATTAATCTCTTTCTACTGTAATTACAGCATCTGGACACATCATTGCACAACTTGCACATCCTATGCATTCTTCCATTTTTACTACATGAGCAGGGTTATATCCCTTAGAATTTACCTTTGACATATCTAGTTCGATTATCTTTTTTGGACAGACTGATATGCAAAGACCACAACCTTTACAGTACTTTTGATCAAAAGACACTCTACCTTTAGCCATTTGTATTGCCTCCTTAAATAAATTTATTACTTAAAAATATATAAAAACACACACTACATCATCCATTCATCTCTCAAGTAAAGTTTAATTGGTACAATCTCACCTTCAAAATTCTCTGGAATATCTTTTACGATTGATTCTAAACAGGATATAAATTTTATAGGTATATTTTTTTCTTTAGAAACTACCTCGCAAACTTCCTGTCCTTTTTTAACATCATCGATTGTAGTAGCCTTAAGCATATGAGTATTATTGATTAATCCTGTAACTTTTAATCCAGATGCTTCTTCTATAACATCTATATACTCAATAACCTCGTCGGCAGTTTGTGTTTTTTCCCTATTAGCATTTACGACAAATAAAAATTCATATTCATCGTCTTTTATCATATTTCTATATCTAGCAATTACTTTTGCTCCAGCTTTATCTCCACCAAGATCTATAACATTTGTATATTCTTGATTTAATAAGGGCGTATGAATTTCCGCAGAAAGTGCAGGAACATCTAAATTGGGCGCATCTATAGAGCTTGAAATAACATGAATACCTTGCTTTTCAAGAAGTTCTTTTCTTTCTCTTGTCCTAAAGTATACATTTATAACATCCAAATCTGAAAGTGCTAACTTTCCTTCTATTTGGTTTCTTAATTGTAAAACATAATTTAAAGAAAATTCACTTTTCCCACTTCCATAATGTCCCGTTATAATTTTTATTCTCTTATCGACCATCAAAATATCTCCTTCTACAAAATCAATCTCCCTTAATATTTTATCTTAATTTATATAAAATATTACTCCTTAGTGTATTTAAGAGCTTTTTCTTCGCCCTTCATTACTCTAAGCCCTCCAAGAGCAAGGGCAATCATTTCGTCCTCTCCTGGATATACTTTCACATCAGCAATAAATTTTACTCTATCCTCTATCATTTTTGTGAACTTTTTAGAATATGCTATCCCACCAGTAAGTAATATAGCATCTACATTTCCTGATAAAACAACAGCGCAAGAACCAATTTCCTTTGCTATCTGATAAGCCATTGCTTCATAAATAACTTTTGCTTTCTCATCACCTTTTTCAACAAGAGCTTCAACGTCTCTTACATCATTAGTGTTCAAGTATGAAACTAGACCGCCTCTACCAGTTATTAATTTTTTCATATCGTAAAGAGTGTATTTTCCACAATAGCATAGTTCTACAAGACTGCCAACTGGCACTCCACCACTTCTTTCAGGGGAGAATGGTCCTTCACCATCAAGCGCATTTGCTACATCTATTACCATTCCTTTTTCATGCGCTCCAACAGATATTCCACCACCCATATGCGCCACTATTAAATTAAGATCTGCATATTTTTTATCAACTTCATCTGCATATCTTCTTGCAGTAGCTTTTTGATTCAAGGCATGAAATATGCTTCTTCTTTCTATGTTGGCTAAACCAGAAATTCTAGCAATAGGTGCTAGTTCATCTACTACCACAGGATCTACTATAAATGCCGGAATATTCAATTCATTTGAAAACTCATTGGATATAATACCACCAAGATTACAAGCATGTTGTCCTGATATTCCTATTCTAAGATCCTCTAGCATATCATTACCAACCTCATAAGTTCCACCTTTAATTGGTCTTAGTAACCCACCTCTACCAACTATACAATCCAAACTTTCTAAATCAATATTTGCCTTCATCAACTCTTTTTCGATAACATCTTTTCTAAATTCAAACTGATCAGAAATATTTTTATAACTTCCTATTTCCTCAGCTGTGTGTCTCAATGTCTTTTCAAATACCTGTTCATTGTTGTCAAATACAGCTATTTTTGTTGATGTTGATCCAGGATTTATTGTAAGAATTTTGTAGATATCTTTCATCTTTACCTCCCAATACTAAAACATACTTAAATTACAAGATTAAAAAAATGGCTTTCAACACACAGTAAAATCATTTTCACATATTTGGAAAATAAAAACTAAAATACACAGTTTAATATATAATTTATTAACGACCAAAAAAAATATTTAAAAATTTCAACTGTGCCATAAATCCAGTGTGTTTTATTAAACACTAAATTCTAATCCAATTCTGCGATAACGTTTTCATAAGGAGTAAAAAAATTAAATCAACATTTTAAAACACTAAGCATATACGTAATTTATACAAAGTTGCATAAAAACTGTTGAATGAAAAAGAACATAATTCTTTAAATTGACCTTAGAAAACAAGAAAGCGCTATTAAAAAACTACTTTGTAAAAAATTCGACTACATATTTTATATTCTTATTCAAAAATAAAAATATAAAAACTGTAACCAACAATTTATCTCTATACTTATATTTTATATCGAAAATAGATAATATGCAATAAAATATAAAATTAACAAAAAAAAATAAATTATACGACTAAAAAAAATGTTTTAGATTTTTAATATAAATGATAGACTTAAGCTATATATAGTTATTTTTATTTCTTTATTATTAA
>JAHHSS010000103.1 GCA_020025095.1 Peptostreptococcus sp. | reverse complement strand
AGTATAAGTAAAATTGAAAGAAATTATTAAAAATGATTACATATTTAATAGATTTTTCAGAATATTAATATAGAACATAACTATGATTATATTTGTTAATAATATTGCAAAAATAATCGCGTTATGATATGATTTAACTCAAGAAAACTAATTGTATAATTAATCAACACTTATAACATACAATTAAAATACAATGTTTTTATATTTTACGGAGGTGCTATATGAAATTAGAGATAGGTAATTTTTATGTAAAAGATGTAAAATTCGGTGGAAACACAGAATTTTCAGATGGTGTTTTAACAATTAATAAGGAAGAAGCACTTGCTTTTATAAAATCAGATGAGCATATTACAAATGTTGATATTGAGATTGCAAAGCCAGGAGATAATACAAGAATAGTTCCTGTTAAAGAAGCTGTAGAAGCTAGAATTAGGCCTGATGGGAAAGCGGTTTTTCCAGGAGTTACTGGTGAATTGAGAAGCGCTGGAGAAGGAAGAATACATGCATTAAAAGGATGTTCTATTTTAGGAGTAGGTATGCACTGGGGAAGCTTTGGAGATGGACTTATAGATATGTCTGGAGAAGGTGCAAAATACTCATACTATTCTCAGTTAATTAATATATGCCTTGTAATAGATACGGATGAAGAATTTGAAAGATATGAACAACAAAAAAAGAATCATGCTATAAGATGGGCTTGTCATAAATTTGCCGAGTATATAGGGAAGACAGTGAAACACCTTGAGGCTGATGATACAGAAATTTTTGATTTAGATGGAATAACAAAAAGAGATGAAAAGATATCTAAGCTACCTTCAGTTGTTCTTGTAATGCAGCCACAGTCTCAGATGGAAGAATTAGGATATAATGATTTTCTTTATGGATGGGATATGAATCATTATCTTCCAAGTTTTATGAATCCAAATGAAATTCTTGATGGAGCAATAATAGGTGGTAGTTTTATGCCTTGTTCGTCAAAATGGTCTACATATGATATGCAAAATTTCCCAATAATTAAGGAATTATACAATGAACATGGAAACAGTATTAATTTCTTAGGAGTTATAATGTCTAACTTAAATGTATCTCTTGAACAAAAGGAAAGAGCAGCTATATTTGTAGCAAATATGGCGAAGAGTCTAGGAGCAGATGGTGCTATAGTCACTGAAGAAGGGTACGGAAATCCAGATGCAGACTATGTAAGATGTATTTGTGCACTTGAAGAAGTAGGAGTAAAAGTTGTAGGAATAAGTAATGAGTGTACAGGAAGAGATGGAAAATCACAGCCACTTGTTGTAATGGATGAAAGAACAGATGCACTTGTATCTACTGGAAATGTATCAGAACTTATTAAGCTACCTGCAATGGAAAAAGTAATAGGTGAACTAGATTCACTTGCCAGAGATGGTTTATCAGGAGGATGGGCTGGAGATGAGATACTAGGATCTTCAGTAAAGGAAGATGGCTCTATAATTATGGAAAATAATGCAATGTTCTGTGGAGATCAAATAGCAGGATGGTCAGTAAAGACAATGAAAGAATTTTAAGGAGGATGAAAATAATGACAAAATGTATTCACTATATAAACCAATTTTTTGCAGGAATAGGTGGAGAAGAATTAGCCGATTATGAACCAGAAATAAGAGAAGGTGTAGTAGGTCCAGGATTAGCACTTTCCAAAGCTTTGGATGCAGAAGTTACACACACAGTAATATGTGGAGATAATTTTATGGCAACTCACGAAGAAGAGGCCATTGATAGAATATTAAAGATGCTAGAGGATAAAGATTTTGATATTTTTGTGGCAGGACCAACATTCCAGGCAGGAAGATATGGTTTTGCAGCAGGAAGAATATGTAAGGCGGTAAAAGATAAATTTAAAGATGTTTATGTATATTCTTCAATGCACGAGGAAAATCCTGGAGTAGAAATGTATAAGTCTGAAATAATAATTTTTAAGGGAGGGCGCTCTGCAGCAAGCATGAGGAAGGATATTCAAGCTATTTCAAAGTATGCTAATAAGGTTATTAAAGGAGAAAAGTTAGGACCAGCAGATGAAGAAGGTTATTATGGAAGAGGAATCAGACATCAATATTGGCCTGAAGGAGAAGTTACAGCTGCAAAAAGAGGCGTTCAAATGTTAATAAAAAAATTATCTGGCGAAAGTTATGAAACAGAATTATCTGTACCAAAGAAAGATATAGTTCCAATAGCAACCCCTATAAAAAATTTAAAAAATGCAAAAATAGCACTTATGACAACGGGTGGTATAGTTCCAGTCGATAACCCAGATAGAATACAGTCAGCATCAGCTACTAGATGGGGAAAATATGATATATCTAAAATGGATAGATTAATATCAGGAGAGTTCAAGACTATACACGCAGGTTTTGATCCAGCAGCGGCCAATGCAGATCCGAATGTAGTTATTCCAGTTGATGTAATGAAAGAAATGTTAAATGAAGGAATATATGGAGATCTTCATAGCTACTTCTATTCAACAGTAGGTACTGGTACGACTCAAGCTGAAGCAGAGAGAATGGCAAGAGAAATATTAGAATGTATACAAGCAGATGGTGTTGATGGTGTTATTATGACATCTACATGAGGTACTTGTACTCGTTGCGGTGCAGCGATGGTAAAAGTAATAGAAAGAGCGGGAATACCAATTGTTCAGATGTGTAATCTAGTTCCAGTATCAAGCTCCTTAGGAATAAATAAAATAGTTCCTACTATATCAATACCATATCCTTTAGGAGATCCGTCTACTCCAAAAGAGGTTCAGCATGACCTTAGATATAAAAGAACTAAGAAAGCTTTGGAGGCATTAACTGAAGAAATAAAAGAACCTACAGTTTTCAGTGTATAAAATAATAATATATTGAAACAGGAGGTAAAAGCCATGGAAAATAAAGGTAATACAGTATTTATAGTTTCAGTTGTAATTTCAGTTATAATTGCGGCTTGGGGAATATTAGGAAGTGAAAGTTTTGGCAATGTAGCTAATGCCCTTATGCAGTGGGTAACAGTAAATACTGGTTGGTTATATTTGCTATCTATGTTAGTATTTGTAATATTTGCACTAGTACTTGCTTTTAGTAGATACGGTAATATAAAACTTGGACCAGATGATTCAAAGCCAGAGTTTAAAACAATTTCGTGGTTTGGGATGCTGTTTGGTGCAGGGATGGGAATAGGACTTGTGTTCTATGGTATAGCGGAACCCATATCTCATTATATAGCACCTATAGAGGGGATTGTGCCATCTTCAGAAGAGGCGGCTAGATTTGCGATGAGAGCTTCATTTGTTCACTGGGGGATTCATCCTTGGGCAGCATATTCTATAATAGGTTTGGGACTTGCATATACCCAGTTTAGAAAAAATAGACCTGGATTGATAAGCAGCTTATTTATACCATTGATAGGAGAAAAAAGAGTAGCAGGGCCAATAGGAAAAATAATAGATATATTCGCAGTAATAGCAACAATAGCTGGAGTAGCGACATCCTTAGGTATGGGAACTATGCAGATTAATTCAGGACTTAGCTATTTATTTAAGTTACCTAATAATGTAACTTCATGGTTTATAATAATTCTTATAATAACGGTTATATATACTTGGACTGCTGTTTCAGGAATTGATAAAGGAATAAATTTTATTTCTAATCTAAACCTTATACTTGCATTTTCTTGTGTAGTGATTGCAGTAATAGTTGGTCCTAAGGTAATGATGGCAAATACATTTACAGGAATAACAGGAGATTATATAAATCAATTTTTTAAAGATAGTTTAAGCATTGATCCATTTGGAAGTAATAAATGGCTTCAAGGTTGGAGAATATTCTACTGGGCATGGTGGATAGCATGGGCGCCATTTGTAGGAACTTTTATTGCGAGAATTTCAAAGGGTAGAACAGTAAGAGAATTTATATTTGGAGTAATACTAGCTCCTGCACTAGCTTCATTGATATGGTTTTCTGTTTTTGGAAGTATGGGATTAAATCTTAGACATGCTTTAGGAACTGCTAAACTTACAGAAATGGCAGGACATCCTGAAATTGCACTTTTTGAAGTTTTTTCAAGATACCCTCTTGGAATAATTCTTTCAATATTGACAATAATACTTCTTTGTACATTTTTTATTACCTCTGCAAATTCAGCAACATTTGTTTTGAGTATGTTTTCTCAAAATGGTGATTTGAACCCATCAAAGAAAAAAATGTTTATATGGGGGGTTTTACAAGCGGTGATAGCATTTGCACTTATGATTTCGGGAGGATTGAAAGCCCTTCAGACTGCTTCAATAGCAGCAGCATTTCCATTTATATTTATAATGTTAGCTATATGTTTGAGCATTCTAAAGGCATTTAAAAGCGAAAAGAAAACAAATAATAAAAATATAATCTAGCTTTTAAGATAACAAAATTAATAGTGAAATATTTGATGCTAATACTAAAGTATAGACCATAAAAATCAAAGTATGTACAAAGTTATTGCTTCTTTGTCAAATAATATCGATGAATAAAATCGTATAATTTTATGCGACAGCATTTAGAGTAGAAATACTATGCTTGCTGTCGTATTTTTTTATTTTTATCTTTTTCCACATCATAATTCTTAATC
>JAHHSS010000102.1 GCA_020025095.1 Peptostreptococcus sp. | reverse complement strand
GAACTGAAGATTTTCTTTCATTAATTGTCCCTATAATCGGTGGCATAGAAAGAGTCGAAGAAGTCGAAGTATTCATAAAAAGAGCAAAAATATGTCTTGAATATAAAAGAAATGCGTAGATATACCTATCCATATAAGACAAAAGTTGATAGAAATATCTTCTAGATAAGAAATAGATAAATTAATAGATAAACACAGCAATATATTGTAAATAAAAAATAAAGCATAAATAGAAATATAAGCGGTGTAAAATGGAGAGATAGTATGAGAAGAAAAAGAGAAAATAAGTATTCAGGGCTCAGAGTTAGTGTGCAAATAGCAGCAGCTATATTTTTCAATGCTTGGGTCAAAGGATATTCGAAAGGAAGAATTTACACAGGAGATTTAAAAGTTGCGTGTGTTCCAGTTCTTAATTGCTATTCTTGTCCTGGGGCATGGGGCTCATGTCCAATAGGCTCAATGCAAGCTGTTTTAGATAGTGGAAAATACAAATTCTCCTTCTATGTAACAGGAATAATAATGCTTTTTGGATTAATATTTGGAAGGTTTATATGTGGATTTCTATGTCCCTTTGGTTTGATACAGGATTTGCTATATAAGATAAAGATAAGAAAACTTAGAGTAAAAGAAAAGCTAGACAAACTTTTAAGATATTTGAAATATATCATACTTATTGTATTTGTGATGCTTTTGCCGATATTTGCAGTTAATGATTTTGGAATGTCTCTTCCATATTTTTGTAAATATATATGTCCAGCAGGAACACTAGGAGCAGGAATTCCACTTGTTGCTATGAATAGAAGTCTTCAAAATATAGTAGGATTGATGTTTCAGTGGAAAATAACTATTATGCTAACAATACTAGTTATTTCTATGATTATTAGTAGACCTTTCTGTAAATATATTTGTCCACTAGGAGCAATTTATTCAGTTTTTAATAGATTTAGTATGTTCACACTAGAACTTGATGAAATAAAGTGCATAAGTTGTGGAAATTGTGCAAAAAAATGTCCGATGGACATTAATCCTGTAAAAGATATCAACAGTGTAGAATGTATTAAGTGTGGAGTTTGTAAATCTGTATGTCCTAGTAAATGTATAGATTTTAAAATTTCAGCGAAAAAAATAGAAATTAACAAAAAAAAGGAAAATACACAAAGGTAACTCTTTTTATAAATAAAAAAACCATCATGCAAATAGCATGGTGGATTTTTTATTTATATATAACTCAAGTCTTTTTTAATCAACTTATAAATTTATTCTTAAGCAAGCAAAATTAACTTAAAAATAGATACAGTGTTCACCCTATTGTCTAAACTTCAAATATTTTCTAAATTGCTCTATATAATTCTTTATAAAGATTGAGTAAAAATAGTCATATGCAAAAAATGCTATTTCAAAGACAAAAACATAGATAAACTTTAATTCAAAAGTTATTAATATTTTTGATACGAAAAAAAGAGCAATAGCAAGTATTGTTGCGTAAACTTGTTTTACAAAAATCTCCATAAAATTATTTTTAATATTTTTTTCAATTAAAGATTTTATTAAACCATAAAATGCAAATATGAATAGATAGGTTAAAAAATGCACTTTATTTGATATAATAAAAAAACCTAAAATTACTGACGCAAGGGAGTATATGAAGCCATATTTCATTCCATATTCTATTATTATTACGGAAGAAAAAAGAGAAGCAATCACCATAAAAGCAACTGTGTTTATAGGAACAATATTCATAAGAGCAAATATTATTAAATTAAAGGCAAGCACGATTCCTGAAAAGGAAATCGCCCTTGCCTTGTTATTTAACAGCATGGTATCAAATCTCCACCCATGCATTCACAGCATGAATCACAGATATAAAGCTGGCAACAAGTGCTGCAACAACTATCACCACAACAACAGCAACAACCGTTATCGAGATTATTTCTATTATAATTGTAGTAATCAGCTCTATTATTATAGCCATTTCTATAATTTATATATTGATCAAAAGCAGCTTGGTATTCCATATTTTCTGGATCCATGAATTTTGCCCTCTTGATATAGTCTTCTCCTTCATCGTAGTATCCTAAGTTCATTGCAGAAACACCCCTCATATAGTACCACTCTGCAGTCCTGTCTTCGAATCTATCCAATGAATTGTAACATCCTCTAAAATCTCTATTTCTAAAAAGTCCTCTTTCATAAGAATAATCTACATAACTCATATACACATCTCCTTTTAACTCTAACGTAAAGATAATTCCGATAATTAACTATGATTTATTGTATTATAATAACCTTAAATAAATCTTTAAATAGATAAATCAATAAATATTAGTAGATTTTTACTAATAATCACAACAAGCCTCAATATGATTTACATTTGCTGATAGTTTGTATATTACATCTTTTCTCTCTACTATAATATTCGCTTTTTCTTTAAGATGATTTATACTGCCAAGGTGATTAAGAAGTTCTCTTGTAGGATTAATTGCTACAGGATGTCCAACTCTACTAAGCATGGAAATATCTCCATTTGTATCCCCATAAGCATATGACTTAGACATATCTATATCGTATTTATCTACAAATACATCTAAAGCCCAATCCTTGCTTTTGGAATCCCACATGGGAACTATTTCTCCTGTCATTTTTCCATCTTTAACTATATAGCTACTAGCAATATTATCATCTACACCATATTTTTCTGCCATTTTTTCAACAAGATAATCAGGTGAACCAGATATAAATATTACTTTATGTCCCTGATCTTTATGCCATTTTATTCTTGAGCGAGTATACTTGTATACCCTATCAGCTTTAAGTTTAATAACTTGGCTACTTGCGAAATCTATATCTGATTTTTTTAGACCAGTTATTGCATGTACATACTGGTTAGTGATTTCAAACATATAATCATCGTAGTTTCCCTGTCTTTTATCCCAGTTATTATAGGTAGTTTGAAGGTGTTCAGACCACTCACTTTTGGATATTAGTTCATATTTGATAAGTTTTCTAAAATGTTCTATTAAAAGGGAATCTCTATAAAGAGTTCCGTCGATATCAAAAAAAGCTGCTATTGTACTCATATTCTACCACCTCTCAATATATTAGACTTATTATAACAGAAAAATAAGCAATGTAAAGACTTTTTTAAAAAAAGATTACTATAATTTCTAATATTTGATATTTTCTTTAAAATAGGAATTAAAGAAGGTGAAAATTCGAATAGTTTTTTCTACACTAGGATAATTTTGTTATATGAGCTTAAACTATGGTATAATAGTATCTTGTAAAAGTTAAGAAAAGTAAACTAAGGAGGATATATGAATTTTAGAAAATCATTTTGTACAAATACAAGACTTATGGGTACAATGATGTTGATGATAGAGTGGTCATTAGAAGGGGAAATAGTATCTCATGTTTTTATGTTAGATGCTGAAGGGTTAGGTCTTTCAGATTTTTATGTTATGGTAGATGAATCACTGCATAGTAGAGAATGTTTTTATAGACAGAAATATGGGGGGCTAGGAGGAATAAATGTTGACCTAGATGAAAAAGAAGCCTGTTTTCTTGTAAAAACCTATATGGACAAAAACATTAGATATGAAAAGCCTATGCCAGATAGTTTTAATATAGATATTCAAGAATTTAATAATGGAAAATACGAAGAGTTGAATTTTATTGATAATGAAGAATTTAATGAAAAAAATTCAGTAGTAGAATTTAAGGAGGATGTGCTAAACTACGAGAATTTTAGTCAGAGGGTATTTAAAAAAATATCTAAAAAAATAGAAAGCGAAAATGAATTTGTAAATTACATGATAATGAGATTAATTGCAAGAGATAGGGAATCTCTTCTTTATTTTTCTGGAAATGAAGATGTTGCCAATACTCATCTTACTAATATAAATGGTGCGCTTTTGTATAATGAAATAGAAAAAAAGGCTGAAGACAGATTTATTTGTAATTGTGTATATGAAGATTCAGATGGATATTATGAGGCAAAAATAATAGTTACTATTGATAAAAAAGAAAAAAAAGAGCATAAAACTTTGAATTTTGAAGGCAATAATTGCGATTATTATCTTAGAACATTTATGATAGCAAGTGTCAATGCTATATATGATTTTGAAGTATTTGACATAATTTCAAAGCAAGAAACAGTAGACATATATAATTTGTCAGAAGAAGGTAATAGAAAGAGTCTTGAAAATATTGTTTATAATGCGTATCCAGCTATACAGGGTATAGAATTTGATAATGGAATTTTATACATTCAATATTATCCAGATAATGCTCATGTGGATAGTGATGTATATGTGATAAATAATGATATTATGTTTATAATATATATAAACAATAAACAGATTTTTTTAGCAACATACAACGAAGAATCTAGAGAACTCATAGAGGAATCGCTTAAAAATCAGATGCAAGATAGAATAATAAAAAAAGATACGCTTGCTTTTGAACAAAATGTTTTATTTGATTTTGTAGAATCTGGAAATGAAGATTTTTATGATTTTTTACATTAGATGAAAAAACAGGGAAATAGTTTTATATAAAAATATAATATAGTCGATAAATTAGACAAAAATTAAACTGATAGAGTTAAAAATCTATCGGTTTTTTTA
>JAHHSS010000101.1 GCA_020025095.1 Peptostreptococcus sp. | reverse complement strand
ATATGAAGATCCCTTTAGGGATGGCAAGTAGTACAAATATCCCTTAAGGGATAGCTATGAGTCAAAGGCTGAGCTTGAACAGAGTGAAAGCCAGCACCTTTAGACGCTGGCCGGTAACCCTTGGGCTTATAGCCCCTGTTCAAACCACCCGTTTGACGGGTGGTCATGATTTATATAAGTATTTTTAAAAATTTTATTATTATATATCTTTATTTTTGAGTGAATTAGATTTAAAATTAAGAAAATATTTTTAAAAATAAAAAATACCCCCAAAGTCCAATTTCTTAGAGGCATTTTTTATTTTTTAATTTCTTCATTTTTAATTTGAGTTGATTACTTTAAGAAGTCTTGGTGCAACAAGAGATACAACTATACAGCTAAATAGGTCTTTTGCAAGAGCAAAAGGAAAAAGACTAGCAAGACAAGCCCAATATGGAATAGGATTGTGCATAACATTTTTTAGAATAAAGTATGTATATACAGTTCCTATTAAATATGTTACGAGCATAGCTACTACGCATCCTAGTATTAACTTGAAAATAGACTTTGTACCAAATTTTTCCCTTGTAAAACCTACTATATAGGAAGCAAGTATAAATGCTATAAGGTAACCGAAAGTAGGTTTTAAAAGATAGCCTAAGCCTCCACCTTCAGTAAATATAGGAAAACCAATAAGACCTATTAGCACATAAAGTAAAGATGCTAGAGCACCTGCTTTTGATCCGAGTATCATACCAGCAAGCAGAACAAAAGTAAACTGTAGTGAAAATACTGTTACTGGTAGAGGGATTCTTATAAAAGCTCCTATTGCAATTAGAGCTGTAAAAAATGAACAAAGAATTATTGTTCGTGTGTCTAGTTTTGTTTTTACCAAAATAATACCTCCAAAGTTGGACCATTACATATAAATAAAGTCCATAGAATTTTTAATACAAGTGATATTTAATAGTTTACCATATTAAAATAATATTGTAAACCTATTTTTGAAAAGAGTTTACAATGTCGCCTGTAATAAAATTCTAAGCCTATGATAGTTTTTTATATATAAAAAAAGGACTGTATTTTCAGCCCTTTTTCTATATGGTAAATTAATCAATACTATGAAAAGTTTGCTAATTAATTAAGAGATTCAGATACTTCAGTAAATATTACTCCAAGTCCATATGCTCCCGCATCTGGATATCCTATACTTCTATCTCCTACAGTACCTGCTCTACCCATTCTTGCTGCTATTTTTTCAGTGGCTTTTGCACCTTCAACTGCAGCTTTTGCACCTTCTTTAAGAATTTCAATAATATCTAAAGAGTCGTTTTCAGAAAGCTCAGATAGCTTATCTGCACATGGTGCAAGTGCGTCTACAAGAGTTTTATCTCCAACTACTGCACCTCTACCAAAAGATCTTTCTCCAGTTTTTTGAACTCCAGTTAGAGCAGCTTGCATCATATCTGAAAAATCTTTTGAAGTAAGTTCCATCTTATCTCCAACATTTTTTCCAGCAGAACGGAAAGCTGATCCCCAGATTGGACCTGAAGCACCTCCACAGTATTCCATGATAACCATTGAGCAAGCATCAAGGAATTCACCAATATTCTTGCTAGAATTTGATAGTATATCATTCCATTCACGTTTTAATTGCTTGAATCCCTTAGCTACACTCATGCCGAAATCACCATCACCTGCATGAGCATCTAACTCACAGAATGGTATTTCATTTTTTATTATGCATTCACTCATTTTATCAACGATAAACTTCATATTATCTAAAGATATTTTGTTGTTTTCAATTTTTGCATAAGACTTGTCTACTGTCATTTCATGGCTAACTTCTATATTTTGTTGATCGTTAAGTTTCATGTTTACATAAGGTATGCTTTCAGTAGGACCATCAACCTTAAATGCTGGAGTGTCGCTTTCAGAATCTATTAACTCTTTAAGTTGGTCATCCATTTTTAAAAGGGAAACAGATGCACCAGCCATATCTATACTAGTCATATAATTTCCTACAAAAGTACGATATACTTTTATCTTCTTTTCAGAAAGTATACGATGTACTGAGTTGTTTAATAGATACAGTTCTTGTAGAGGGGTTGCGCCAAACCCATTTACAAGTAAAGTAGCTTCATCTCCTGACTGAAGGTTTAATTCTTCTATTAGAGAAGTAACCATTCTTTCTGCTAATTCATCAGCAGAGATTACTTTTTCTCTTCTAATTCCTGGTTCACCGTGAATACCTATACCGTATTCCATTTCATCATCAGCTAAATTAAATGTTGGAGTTCCTTTAGCTGGCACAGTACAAGATGTAAGTGCAAAACCAATGCTTCTAACCTTTGATATTGCATTTTCAGCAGCAGACTTTACTTCTTCTAAGCTCATTCCTTTTTCGGCAGCAGCACCAGCAACTTTGTGAACAAGAACTGTTCCTGCTACACCACGACGGCCTACAGTGTATAGACTGTCCTTTACTGCGATATCATCATCAACCTTTACGAAGTCAACTTTAATTCCATCTTCTTCGGCTAGGTGAGCAGCATTTTTGAAATTCATCATATCCCCACTATAATTTTTAACTATAAGAAGAGTACCTTTATCACTAGCAGTATTTTTTATTGCCTTATATACCTGTATTTGAGATGGGGAAGCGAATATATCACCACATACTGCAGCATCTAGCATACCTTTTCCAATGAATCCAGCATGAGCAGGTTCATGACCACTTCCACCACCACTAATAAGGCTAACTTTGTTTTTATTTATGTCCTTTTTCTTCATTACCTTATATTTTTGAATAAATTCTAATTCGGGATGTGCCATTGCCATTCCGTTACACATTTCAATTACAACTGTTTCAGGTTTGTTTATTATTTTTTTCATTTTAAATTACCTCCTCGATGAGAAATTTTTCTCTATTAATTTGAATTTATTTTATTAATTGTCTAATCATAAGAAAGTTGCCTATGCTTTCGTATATATATTCAGTATATTTCTGATACATTTATAAAAATAGAGCTTGTTACATGTATGAATTAAACTTATACAGTATATATATTCTATACTTCGGAATACTTAATCAAAATTCTGAACTATAGAATATGTATCAACCCGATCTATAGGTATTTTATAGTTTCAATAGACCGGGTTAATAGTCAATTGCTGAATAATTTTATTTTATGATTTAATTAGGATTAAGTAATTTTTATTTTATGCTTTATAAAAGACCGGCTTTGTACTTTCTACCGATTTCATCAGCAGCCTTTATAGATGCAGCAACGTTTTCTATTGTAATAGGGAAAGGCATTGCATATATTGATTCTTCAGGAATACAAGCCTTTTTTGCAACTTCTATAAGTTCTTCATCAGTAATTTCATTTACACCTATATCTTCAAGGCAAATAGGAAGTCCTACCGCATTGCAGAAATCAAGAACTTCTAGTATTTCTTCCATAGGAGCGTTTTCAAGAGCTAATTGACAAAGTGTACCGAAAGCTACCTTTTCTCCATGGAAGTATCCATGAGTACCTTCTAATATTGTAAGACCGTCATGTATAGCGTGAGCAGCAGCTAGACCACCACTTTCAAACCCTAGACCTGAAAGAAGAATATTAGTTTCTATAATATTTTCTAAAGCTGGAGTAACCACATTTATATCACTTGCCATCTTAGCTTTTATACCGTCTGCAAGAAGGTTTTCATAACAAGCCTTAGCAAGTACAAATGCAGCATTTGTCCCCTTAGCTTCTGGGCAAAGACCTTCTCTTACTCCACAAGGTAAACCAGCGTTTATCTTAGTAAATGATTGAACGTTTGCTCTTGCTTCAAAATAAGTAGATAATGCATCTCCCATACCAGATACAAGGAAACGAGTAGGTGCTTTAGCAATTACTTTAGTGTCAATAAGGATTACGCTTGGGCTTTGTTTAAAATAAGCGTAGTCATCAAAAGCTCCGTCAGTAGTATATAAAACTGCTGAATGACTTGTAGGAGCATCTGTAGCTGCTATTGTAGGAACTATGATAAGGTTATCCCCTTCAGCAACACATTTTGCAGTATCTATTGCTTTACCACCACCAAGTCCTATTGTGCAGTCGCAATTTTTTTCCTTAGCTAATTCTTGTAGACGCTTTACTTCTTCTCTAGAACATTCACCGCAGAAACCGCTTTCTACAAATGTAATATCGAATTTATTTTTAGTTTCTTCTAACTGATTTTTTACTCTATCAACATCATCTGGATGTGCTATTAGTAAAGCTGACTTTCCATAAGTTTGAACAAAGTAACCTAAATTTAATAGTTCGTCTTCACCCTGAACATATTTAGTAGGGCATATTAGTGCTTTTCTCATAAATACCTCCGAAAATTTTAAATAATTTTTTGTGATTTTTGAAATTTTTTTGCTTTTTATACTTAGTTTTATGCTTTATATAATGTTATATACATTTCTGAAAACTGTCGAAACGTTTTTCTTGAGTACATAATAGCATAGTTAAAAGCTATAATCATTAGAGAAAAATGTCATAAAATTATACTTTTATATCGTAATTTATTTTTTAATGATAAAAAATAGTATTTATTTTACTTAAAAATTGTAAAATGTTATTGATTTTACAAAGAAAAAAACATATAATATATAGGCAGTTATTAAAAAAAATTTATAAAAAATATGAAAAAATTTTTCGTTTTTTTCTAAATGATATCTACTAAAATATAGTGAAATCAATGATTTTAAAAAATATTATAAATTTTATGAAAAATATAGTAAAAGTTAAAATATGGGTTATAATAATTTTCTGAATATTCAAAAAAAAGAATTAAATTAATCAATTACATTCTCAGAAATCAAAAATTAA
>JAHHSS010000100.1 GCA_020025095.1 Peptostreptococcus sp. | reverse complement strand
AATAAGAAGTCGCAGTATAGCTTGTTTAATATTTTTGGCAGAAAAAATAGTAGTAATTTAATTATGTGTATAAATAAATATATATTTTGGAAGGAGATAGTAATGATAAAAAGAGTAGCTGTAATAAGTGCAATTTTAGAAAAGCCTGAATTGTGTCAAGCTAAGTTCAATAAAATAGTTTCAGAATATAAGAGTATTGTAAAGGGAAGAATGGGAATACCTCTTGAGGATGAAGCAATGTCAGTAGTAAGTATTACTGTGATAGGAACTCTAGATCAGATTAATGGACTTACAGGGAAATTAGGAACAATAGACTATATAACTATCAAGACGGCTATTTCCAAAAAGGAGCTTTTATGTCCGTAAAAGACAAAAAAATTAGAATAAATAGCTATGTTATAGCAGCTAGTGAATGGGAAAGAAGAAAGCTAAATCCTATAAATAATAAGCTAGTGTTTGAAAATATGAAAGAAGATAGCTTTTCGATTTGTTTGGATGGCGAAAATCTTAAAAAGGGTAAAAAATATATACAAAAATCTATAATAGATAAACTGTATAAAAATAATGATGCAAGTGATGAAGATCTTATTTGGTTAATAGATAATATAGACAAAGAAGGTAAAAAATATCTTTTTGAGAAATCAAAATCTTTAAGAGACAAGCATTATGGTAAAAAAGTATATATGAGAGGATTAATAGAATTTACTAACTACTGTAAGAGAGAATGCAGGTATTGTGGTATAAATGTTTATAATAAAAAAGCAGTTAGATATAGATTGACGAAAGAAGAAATACTTGATTGCTGTGAAAATGGAAAAAAATTAGGTTATAGTACATTTGTGCTTCAAGGTGGCGAAGATCCATATTTTAAAGATGAAATAATGGCAGATATAGTGAAAACTATTAAGAGTAGATATAAAGGTTGTGCAGTTACACTTTCGATAGGAGAAAGAAGTTTCGAAAGTTATAAAATTCTAAAAGAAGCAGGTGTTGATAGATTTTTACTTAGGCACGAAACTGTTAATGAAGAACTTTATAAATGGCTACATCCAAAATCAGAACTTGAAAGTAGAATAAACTGCTTAGAAAATCTGAAAAAGTTGGGTTATCAAACAGGTGCAGGATTTATGGTAGGGCTTCCTTGGTATACAACAAAAGACTATGTAGGGGATTTAAGATTTATAAAAAATTTGCAGGCAGAAATGGTTGGAATAGGACCATATATAACACATCAAGATACAAGTATGAAAAATTATAAAAGTGGTGATTTAGAAACTACAATATTAATGCTATCTCTTGTTAGAATGCTACTTCCTAAAGTATTGCTTCCAGCTACTACAGCTTTGGGAACAATATCTAAATATGGAAGACAAGCAGGTCTAGATGTAGGTTGTAATGTTATAATGCCGAACTTATCTCCTAAAAACCATAGAAAAGATTACTCACTTTATAATAATAAAAAAAGTAGTGGAAGTGAGTCGGCTGAAGCATTGAAATTGATAAAAGATGAAATAGAAAGCTATGGATATGAATGTGATATGGGAAGAGGGGATAGTAAAATGATTGAATCTTCTATAACAAGTTCAAAGAAATAGCAAGTATCTAATTAAAATACTAAAAGTATGCTAAAAATATATAGTAATCCAAGCAATATATCTGACAAAAAAGAAATAATCTGATTTGAAAGGTGGAAAAAATAATGACAAGAAAAAGATTCGATGAAAATATGAAGATAGATAGAGAATATGTGATATCTCTAATTGAAGCTGCAAAAGAAACTACAGAAGAGGAAATAGATAGAATTTTAGAAAAAGCAAAACATAAAAAGGGGCTTGAGCATTCAGAAATAGCTGCTCTTTTAGAAATAAAAGAAGAAAAACAAGTAAAGAAGCTGTTTGAAATAGCTGGGCAAGTAAAAAGGGATGTATATGGAAATAGAGTAGTACTTTTTGCACCTCTATATATAAGTGATTACTGTGTAAATAACTGTGTATACTGTGGATATAAATGTAAAAATAAATTTGTAAGAAGAAGACTTACAATGGATGAAATAAGAAATGAAGTTGAAATACTAGAAAAGATGGGTCATAAGAGATTGGCCCTTGAAGCTGGTGAAGATCCAGTAAATTGTCCAATTGAATATGTGCTTGAGTCAATAAAGACAATATATGAAACATATGAAAAAAATGGTGCTATAAGAAGAATAAATGTGAATATAGCAGCTACAACTGTTGAAAATTACAAAAAGCTAAAAGAGGCTGAGATAGGAACATATATACTTTTCCAAGAATCATATGATGAAGAAATATACAATAAAATGCATCCGAATTGCTTAAAAGGTAACTATGATTATCATACAACTGCCTTTGATAGAGCTATGGAGGGCGGAATAGATGATGTAGGAGCAGGAGTTTTATTTGGACTTGCTGATCCTAAGTTTGAAGTTTTAAGCCTAATGATGCACAATGAACATTTAGAAAAGAAGTTTGGAGTAGGTTTCCATACAATATCAGTTCCTAGACTAAGACCAGCAGAAGGTGTAACACTTGAGAATTTCCCACATCTTGTTGATGATGATATGTTTAAGAAAATAGTTGCAATTATTAGGTTGGCAGTACCATATACTGGAATGATTCTATCAACAAGAGAAGATGAAGATATGAGAAAAGAACTCCTTGAATATGGAATATCTCAAGTAAGTGCAGGTTCATGCACAGGTGTAGGTGGATATGAAGAAGCTGTGAACGGAAAAAATATAGACCAATTTGAGAAAGCTGATGAAAGAACTCCAATAGAAGTAATAGAAGATTTAGTAGATAATAATTACATACCAAGTTATTGTACTGCTTGTTACAGAACTGGAAGAACGGGTGAAAAATTTATGAATATAGCTAAGTCAGAAAAGATACACTATATGTGTAAGCCAAATGCCCTTACAACTTTGATGGAGTATGCGATAGATTATGGAGATGAGAGATTTCTTGAAAAGGCGGAAACATTTGTAAGGGAACAGGCAGCCACAATAGATAGAGAAGATATAAGAGAGTTTACCCTTTCTAATATAGAAAAATTAAAAAATGGCGAAAGAGATTTATATATATAATTAGGAAGAGGTATAAGTGATATGGATAAAACACCTGTAGCAAATAGGAAAAATATAGTTATTGCTGGTAATAGAAATGCAGGAAAATCTACTCTTTTTAATAAACTTATAGGATATGAAAGGTCTATAGTTTCTGATATAGCAGGTACGACTACAGATCCAGTTTGGAAGGCATCAGAAATTATAGGATTTGGTCCGGTAAGAATTGTTGATACAGCGGGAATAGATGATGTAGGAGAACTTGGGGCACAAAGAATAAAAAAAAGTGAAGAAGAAATGCAGGAGGCAGATTTAATAGTATATGTTATAAATATTTCTGAGATAAAAGCACTTTCTGAAATATCTTCTATTACAGAAAATATCAAGCAAAAATACGCAAGTAAAGAAGTGATATTTTTGTTAAATAAATGCGATTTGTTAAGTATAGAGATACTGAAAGATGCAAAACTTAGATTTCCTGATTTTATTTTTTCTTCTGATAAGGATGAAAACTCTTATGAAAAACTTTTGTCTAAAATTGTAGAAAGGCTAAAAAATACAGAAGAAGAAAGAAATCTTTTAGACGGAATGTTAAAAGCAGGAGATACTGCCTTATTAGTAGTTCCTATTGATACAGAAGCACCAAAAGGGAGATTAATATTGCCACAAGTGCAACTAATAAGAGTTTGTTTAGATAATGGGATAAAAGTAGTAGTTTGTAGAGATGAAGAACTAGAGGAAACTTTATCTGAAATAAAAAAAATAAATCTTGTAATTACGGATTCAAAAGTATTTGAAAAGGTGGGAAAAATAGTTTCTAAAGATATAAAAATCACGAGCTTTTCGATACTTTTTGCAAGACAAAAAGGTGATATAAAAGAGTTTTTAAGGGCTGCAAAAAAGATAAATGATTTAAAAGATGGAGATAGAATACTGATATCAGAATCTTGTACTCATACTGTTTCACACGAAGACATAGGACAGGTTGTAATACCTAATTTGATAAAGAAGAAAACTTCAAAGAAACTTGAATTTGATTTTTCGTATGGAAAAACTTTACCAGAAGATATAAGCAAGTATTCTTTAATAATACAGTGCGGTGGTTGTATGATGACTAGGAATAATATGTTGAATAGAATTTATAAGGCTAAAGAAAATAATATTCCGATAACAAATTATGGAGTAGTACTAGCTTATCTAAAAGGAGTATTTGAAAGAGCGGTGTATTAAATTAATTTTAATCGCATATAAAATGATAAAATAATTAAAAGCAGTATGTTTTATAAATTTGAACATACTGCTTTTTTATGGAAAATATCGTTTATTATATGTTATAATAAACGGAACGAAATTAATTAATATAGGAGGGAATTATGAGTATGTTATTTGCTTTAGGCTTAGGTACAGGAATATTCTGTGGTATCTGGGGCCTAATATCTTCATTGCCTTCTCTTGGGCTTGTAACATGGATAGGATTTGCAGGATGTACTGCTTATTTTGCATGTGGTAAGCATGGTTTAGAAGGTGTAAAAACAGCAATTTTTTCAACTATGTCCGGAATGATATCTGCACTTCTTGCTATGTTTGTTTCAGGTTTTTTACCTGGATCAATAACTTTTGCGGCATTATTAACAGGAATTATATCTGCAACAATGTGTTGGCAGGCAAAAGCAAAGCAACTTTGGTTTATACCGGGAGCATTTATTGGCTGTTTTTCAACTTTTGGAGCAGCATCAATGGGATTAAATGTTCTTGGTGGAGATCTTCCAAGAGTAATACTATCATTTTTATGCGGAGCCATATTGGCCTTAACTTGCGATGCAAGTGGACAATGGTTTTTTAAAAAATTTGGAAAAGAAGAAGAGTAATAAAACAATAGTAATATGCTATAATTATAGTATGGTTATGTAAAATAACCATACTTTTTATTTATATGATGTATTTTAC
>JAHHSS010000010.1 GCA_020025095.1 Peptostreptococcus sp. | reverse complement strand
AAGTCCAGCTTAGGCTAGGTCATTCAAGCATAAAAACTACACTTGATGTTTACACAAAACATACTGACGAAGCAGAAGCTGAACTTGTTAATTTATTTGATAATATCCTTTAGATTGTACAACATCAATGCCAGATTTGTACAACGGAAAATCTGATTTGCACAAAAGTTGTACAAATAGAGGTTTTTGCACTGTTGAACAATATGAAAATAGCTCTATTGCTTGCTTAGAAGCACTACTGTTTCACCATGTACACTATGTGGGAACATATCCACTGGTTGTACTTTTACACATCTATATCCTTTTCCATCCAAAAATTTTATATCTCTTGCAAGGGTAGCAGGATTACAGCTAACATAAACAATTTTTTCAGCCTGCATATTCACAATTGTTTCAAGAAGTTTCTCATCACATCCTTTTCTTGGAGGATCAACCACAACAATATTAGCTTTTTTTCCCTCTTTATATAACTTAGGAACTTCTTCTTCAGCTTTTCCAACATAAAACTCAACATTGCTAATTTTATTCAACTCTGCATTATTTCTTGCATCTTTAATAGCATCTTCTACTACTTCAACACCATATACTCTCTTTGCTTTTTGAGCCAAAAACAAAGATATCGTTCCTATTCCACAGTATATATCAAATACAGTATCATCTTCTCCTATATTGGCATATTCTAAAGCTTTATTGTATAAAACTTCTGTCTGAACCGGATTTACTTGGAAGAAAGATAATGGACTTATTTCAAATTTTAAATCTCCTATATAATCTACTATTCTTCCATTTCCATATATATTTATATTTTTTTGACCTAGTATGACATTAGTTTTTTTGTCATTTACATTAACTACTAAAGTCTTAAATCCCTCTATATTTTCTTTTAATTCTTCTAAAAATTCTTCTATATGTGGTATCTCTGGGCTAGTAGCTACCAAAACTACCATTATCTCTTTTGTTGTAAATCCTATTTTAGTAACTACATGTCTTAAAAGCCCTTTGTTAGTAATTTCATCATAAACGCTAATATTGTTTTTTTCTATAAAGTTTCTTAGTATTCCTATTATTTTATCATTTATATCATGCTGTATTACGCATTTATCCATATCTATTACATCATGACTCTTTTTTTTGTAAAAACCTATTTTCAACCTTCCATTTTCTCTCTGTATTGGGAATTGTGCCTTATTTCTGTATCTAAAAGGATTTTCCATACCTATTGTATCGTATATTTCTACATCTTCTATCCCAGCTATTCTTTTAAAATCTTCTTTTACTGTATTTGTCTTTATCTCTAACTGCTTTTGATAATCTAATTCTTGTATCTGACATCCTCCACAGTTTCTATATTTCATTGAACAGACTCTTTCTACCCTATCGTCTGATTCCTTCTTAATTTTAGATATTACACCCTCTGCATATTTTTTCTTTGATTTCGTAATTTTTACATCTACTATTTCACCTGGAAGTGCAGAATCCACAAAAACTGTGAAATCATTATACTTTCCTACTCCTACTCCACCTTGTCCTATATCTACAATCTTACATTCATATTTTTTATTTTTTTCCAGCAAGTTCTATCCTCCTTTAACTTTTATACTGTATATAATTTCAATATCTTCTTATATTTATAACAGCTTTATTTTATCAAAAACATTAATAAAAAGCTACTGTAATTTGGTTTAACCTTATACAGTAGCCTTATATTAATATTATATACCTTTTCATAGATATGCAAATTTAAAAATATTGCGATACCTTTATAAACTTATATTTTTATTATTCTCTAGTTATTGCACCACTTGTAGTTTCTACTCTTATCTTATCTCCATCTTTAACCTTTGTAGTTATATCATTTACAGATACTACTACAGGTATTCCAAGATTTATTCCTGCTATTGCAGCATGAGATGTCATTCCACCAGTTTCAGTTACTACTGCACTTGATTTTTCCATATACTTAATCATATCCTTGTCAGTTCCAACTGCTACAAGTATATCTCCTTCGTTAAATACCTTTGGAGTTTCACCTGGCTTTACCACTCTTGCTATGCCTTCTACTACAGATTCTTTACCTATTCCTACTCCTCTTCCAAGGAAATCTGCTATTACACTTACCTTTATAAGATTTGTTTTTCCTATCTTTCCAACTGGAACACCAGCTGTTATTACTACAGTGTCTCCTGTATTTACAAATCCATTTTCTCTCGCTGCTATTATAGAACTTTCTATTACTTCGTCAGTATTTTGTCCTAATTCGCTCTTTACTGGATATGTTCCCCAGTTAAGAGATAACTTTCTCATTACCTTTTCGCTCTGAGTTGCAGCTATAATCGGTGCTAATGGTCTAAACTTAGATACTTGCTTTGTAGTGTATCCTGAAGAAGTACAAGTTATAATTGCTTGTGCGTTAAGATCCATCGCAGTTGTACAAGTAGCGTGACTGATTGCGTCAGTTACTGTTATATCATCTTTTCCACAAGATGATATCTTATATTCAAGAGTTTCTTCTGTTCTAAGTGCTATTCTATTCATTGTTGAAACTGCTTCAATAGGATATTTTCCTGCTGCAGTTTCTCCTGAAAGCATTATAGCATCTGTTCCATCATATATAGCATTAGCAACGTCTGTTACTTCCGCTCTTGTTGGTCTAGGATTTCTTATCATAGAGTCCATCATTTGAGTCGCAGTTATAACTGGCTTAGATACTTCATTACACTTTCTTATTATCATCTTCTGAACAATAGGTACCTCTTCACTTGGTATCTCAACTCCCATATCTCCTCTGGCAATCATTATACCATCAGATACCTGAATTATTGAATCTATGTTTTCTACACCCTCTTGATTTTCTATTTTAGATATTATCTGTATATCATCTGCGCCATTTTCTTCTAGTATCTTTCTTATTTCAAGAACATCTGAAGCCTTTCTTACGAATGATGCTGCTATGAAGTCTATCCCCTGCTCTATACCAAACTTTATATCTGATATATCTTTTTCTGTTATAGCTGGTAAGTTTATTACTACTCCTGGAAGGTTTACACCCTTCTTTGATGATACCTTACCTGAATTTTCTACTGTAGTAATTATATCATTTCCTTTTATTTCAGTTATCTTTAAAGCAACTAGACCATCATCTATAAGTATTGTATCTCCAACTTTTACGTCATTTATCATACCCTTATATGATACTGTACACTTTTCTCTATTTCCTATACATTCATCCATTGTAACAACGAATTTGTCGCCTTCATTTAATATGATAGCTTCTTCAAACTCTCCTGTTCTTATTTCAGGACCCTTTGTATCAAGAAGAATTGCTATTGGCATTTTTAATTCTTCTCTTATTCTTTTCGTTCTATCCATTCTTTCCTTATGTTCTTCATGAGAACCATGAGAGAAATTGAATCTACAAACATTTAAACCGTTTAATGCCAATTCTCTTAAAATATCATCTGAATCCGTAGAAGGACCCATTGTACATACTATTTTTGTCTTTTTTAACTTTGTCACCATAATCACCTCAAATTTTTTTTCAATAATTTAATACAAGTATAAATTATTTAACACTGTCTAGCCTATATTAAATTTTTATTATATAGAAAGTACCTTAGCCATTTCATATAACTCTTCATCAAACTTCTTTTCTATTGAAAGAGCTTCATCTATATCAAGATCTATTATCTTATTATCTTTGATGCCTACTACTCTCTTACTTTTTCCTTCTATAAGTAATTCAACAGCCTTATTAGCTAATTTACTTGCAAGTATTCTATCAAATGCAGATGGTGAACCACCTCTTTGAACGTGTCCTAGAACTGTTATTCTAACATCTGCCTTATCTTCTACTGTAAGAGCATTCTTCAAACCTAATGCTCCACCTTCTATATTAGCACCTTCTGCTAATACGATTATACTGTGTTTCTTACCTCTCTTCTGAGTAGTTCTTAATTTATTTACTATTTCATCCGTTCTTATTTCCATTTCTGGAACTACTATTGTTTCAGCTCCACCTGCAACACCAGCATAAAGAGCTAAATCTCCACAGTTTCTACCCATAACTTCTACTATATTGACTCTGTCATGAGATGAAGATGTGTCTCTTATCTTACCTATTGCATCTATTACTGTATTCATTGCAGTGTCAAAGCCTATTGTATAATCTGTATAAGCAAGGTCATTGTCTATTGTTCCTGGTATACCTATTGTCCTTACACCTAATTCACTTAAAAGCTTTGCTCCTGTGAAAGAACCATCTCCACCTATTACAACAAGACTTTCTATTCCATATTTTTCAAGTATTTCTACAGCCTTTTCTCTACCTTTTTCTGTTCTAAATTCATCGCATCTTGAAGATTTAAGTATTGTTCCACCTCTCTGGATTATATCGCCAACTGATGACAAGTCCATTTCTATAAATTCTTCATCTAAAAGGCCTCTGTATCCTTTTTCAATTCCATAAACCTTATATCCATAATAAATTGCACTTCTAACTACGGCTCTAATTGCCGCATTCATACCTGGAGCATCTCCTCCACTAGTTAAAATACCAATTGCCTTCATAACTACCATATCCTCCTATCACATCAGCAAAATACTAATCTATGAGCTATTTTTTAAATCACACAACAAATATTACAATCATAAAAATTTAAAACAGGGACAATCAAAGCCCATACTACACTTTTTTCATCCCACAATAAGTAAAAAAATATTACGACTGTATCTTTTGATATTATAACACAATATTATAAAATTAAGAATAGATTTAGGGGATTTTTTTGCTATTTTTGTGTATTTTTAAATACTTTTACCAGGATATTGTTTTCACCCATCTAGGATTATTTTGAATGTTCTATGATTGCTTCTAGCATATAAAAAATTTTTTCTCTATTTTCTTTTCTATTCAAATTCTAAATTAAATATCTTTTAATTTAAACTAAAGAAGTATTCTTTTTCTTTTAATAAAAAGGCTATAAACGAAAGATATTTATAATAGCCATCAATCATTTATAGCCTAATTTAGTAACTCATACTTTATTTGAATTTTTTGTAAAACATGTTTTATATTTGCTGATATAAAAATTTAAATTACATTGTTATTTTATTACTATGTCTTTTTCATCCATTATTTTTGATAGCTCTTTTTTAATATTTATATCTGCATATACCCCAATATCAGAAAGTTGATATGTCTTTTTTCCACCATCTTTATTTTCATCAATTGGGAATATATTTACAATATCAGTTCCTTGATTTTGTCTAACTATCGAATAGATTTCATTTATTAGTTCCTTATTCTGCATTGAATCAACTCTTAAAAACAATTTTTTTCCTGTTCCATGTTTTATTTCTTCCCTTTTTCCGTAATAATTCTTTTTATTTTCTTCAAAAGGACTTTCATCATCTATTGACTTTATTTCTCCAGCTAGAATTGAAACTTCGTCATCATCTCTTACACTTATTCTACCCTTTATTAGAACAATGGAATCCTCTTTTAATAGCTTCTGATACTGTTGAAGTGTTTTAGGAAATACTACTACATCTATACTACCATACAAATCTTCAAGTGTTATAAATGCCATAATATCACCTTTTTTAGTTGTCATAAGCCTTTTTCCTATTATCATACCACCTATGATATGTTCTTTTTCATTTAGCTGAAGAAGTTTATCCGGCTCTTCTTTTAATTTATTGATTTCTCCACAATTTATAGATGTTTTCTTTCTTATGCTATCTTCATACTCTGAAAGAGGGTGTCCTGTAACATATACTCCCAAAACTTCTTTTTCCATCTCAAGTTTTATTTTATCCTTATACTCAGGCACAAATTTCAAAAAGCTATGTTCTTCTTCCTCTTCTTCTTCCTGAGACATCATTTCAAAAATAGATATCTGTCCTGCAATATTTTTTTTCTTATCCTTATTAATACTTTCTTGTAATGACTCAAAACCAAACATTAAAGTAGCCCTATTTTCACCAAGAGAATCAAAAGCACCGCACTTGATTAAGCTTTCTACTATTCTCTTATTTGTAAGTTTAGAATCAAGCCTTTTTAACATATTGCTTAAATCTATAAATTCTCCACCTTTTTCTCTATCTTCCACTATGGCATCTATTACATGAGCACCTACATTTTTTACTGCTGCAAGTCCAAATCTTATACAATCACCATCTACTGAAAACTTTGAATATGACTTATTTATATCTGGTGGCAATACTTCTATTCCCATGGAGTTACATTCTCTTATATATTCTACAACTTTATCAGTATTCCCCATTACAGAAGTCATAAGAGCAGCCATAAACTCTACTGGATAGAAAGTTTTTAGATAAGCTGTTTCATATGCTAAAACACCATAGGCAGCAGCATGAGATTTATTGAATGCATACCTTGCAAAGTCTATCATATCATCAAATATTTGATTTGCGGCATCTTCTGGAATTCCATTTCTTATACAACCTGGAATTTCAATATTTCCATCTTCATCTAATTTTCCATATATAAAGTACTGTCTTTCTTCCTCCATTACATCCATTTTTTTCTTACTCATAGCACGTCTTACAAGGTCACTTCGACCGAAGCTGTAGCCACCTAACTCCCTTACTACCTGCATAACCTGCTCCTGATAAACCAAACAACCATATGTTACTTCAAGTATTGGTTTTAATTTTTCATGGACATATTTTACCTCATCTGGATTTTGCTTACACTTTATATAAGTAGGAATAGAATCCATTGGGCCTGGTCTAAAAAGCGAAATACCAGCTACTATATCTTCAAAGCTATTTGGCTTTAATTGCTTCATAAAATTTCTCATACCACTACTTTCAAGCTGGAATACTCCTAAAGTATTCCCTAGAGAAAGATTTTCAAAAACTTTTTTGTTATCATACTCCATTTTTGAAAAATCTATATATTCAGTGTAACCCTTTTTCTCTCTATTTAACTCTATCAAATCTAGTGTATCTCTTATAACTGTAAGTGTTCTAAGCCCTAAAAAGTCCATTTTTAAAAGCCCCAATTCTTCCAATGTGGTCATTGTAAATTGTGTCGTTATAGAATCTTGATTCTTATAAAGGGGAACATATTCATAAACTGGTTTTTTGGATATTACTACTCCGGCAGCATGAGTAGATGCATGCCTCAACATTCCCTCAAGCTGTTTAGATATATCTATTACTTCTTTTACTTCTTCATCATTTTCATACATCTCTACTATATTAGGATTGACATCAAAAGCCTTATCTATAGTCATCCCAAGTGCAAAAGGTATTTCTTTGGCAATTGAATCGGCCTTGTTATATGGAATATCCAATACTCTCCCTACATCTCTAATCGCCAATTTTGCTCCCATTGTTCCAAATGTAATTATTTGAGCAACATGGTCGCTTCCATACTTTCTCTTTACATAATCTATTACTTCTTCTCTTCTTTCATAACAAAAATCTATATCTATATCAGGCATAGTTACTCTTTCTGGATTAAGAAATCTTTCAAATAAAAGATTATATTTAATAGGATCTATATCCGTAATTCTAAGAGTATATGAAACGATTGAACCGGCTGCAGAACCTCTTCCTGGCCCTACCATTATATTATTATTTTTTGCAAAATTTATGAAATCCCAAACAATTAAGAAGTATTCTATATACCCCATGCTTGATATTACATTTATTTCATACTCTAATCTATCTACAATATCTTTACTCGGATTTTCATATCTTTCATATAAACCTTTATAACAAAGTTCTTTTAAATACTCTAAAGACGTATATCCCTCTGGTACATCAAATGAAGGTATATGATAATTATTGAAATCAAATTCCACATTACATCTTTCTGCTATCTTTAAGGTATTATCTATGGCCTCTGGAGCAAATGTAAAAAGTTCCTCCATTTCCTCCCTAGATTTTATATAAAACTCATCATTAGGAAATTTCATTCTAGAAGGATCATCTAATATTTTTTGCATCTGTATACATAGAAGCACGTCATGATTCTTAGAATCTTCTCTATTTACATAATGAGAATCATTAGTAGCAACCATTGGTATATTTAGTTCCTTTGATATTTTCAGTATACCTGCATTTACTTCTTTATCCTCTGCTAACTTATGATCTTGAATTTCTAAAAAGAAATTATCTTCGCCAAATATATCTCTATATTCTTTGGCAAGTTTAAGTGCTTTTTCATAATCTCTATGCATAAGTGCCTTTGGAATTTCACCATTCAAACAGGCAGATAAACAAATAATTCCCTTGGAATATTTTTTTAACTGTTCCTTATCCGTTCTTGGCTTGTAATAAAAGCCATCAACGTATGAATCTGAAACAATTTTTATTAGATTTTTATATCCTTCGTTATTTTCTGCCAAAAGAATTAAGTGTGATGACCTTTTATCTAGCTGGGGATCTTTATCGGTATACTTTCTAGCCGCTACATATACTTCGCACCCTATAATCGGCTTTATCCCTTCTTTTTTGCAAGCTTTATAAAAATCTATTACTCCAAACATAGAGCCATGGTCAGTAATAGCACATGAACTCATTCCCAACTCTTTAATTTTAGGAATTAACCATTTTAATCTTGAAAAACCATCAAGAAGGCTATACTCAGTATGCACATGAAGATGACAAAAATCTTTATTTTTTCTTTTATAAATCTCATCTTTATTTTTGTCTTCTGTATATAACATTTCTTCCTCCTTTCCCCAAACAAAATAACTATTTTCATAATTAAGTCTATATATTAATATTATAAAAAATAGCTATTTTTTATGCAAATAAATCTTGATATTATCTATAAAAAAATAAGCCGCATTGGGCTTATTTAAATAGCTCTTCTGGTGTAACTTTATCTCTATAACGATTAGCTATTTCTTCTATTTTTTTAAATCTGTGATTAACTCCTGATTTTCCAAGTGGTGGATGAAGAAGTTCTCCCAATTCTTTAAGGCTCATATCTTCATATTCTAATCGTAAAAGTGCAAGTTCCTGAAGATTTTTAGGTAACTTACTTATTCCTATTGTTTTTTTAATAATCAGTATACTCTCTACTTGCCTTACTGCTGCATCAACAGTTTTAGATAGATTAGCTGTTTCGCAGTTTACTATTCTATTTACTTTATTTCTCATATCTTTCATTATCTTTACATTTTGAAGAGCAAACATGGCATTATTAGCCCCCATAATTGTAAGAAGATCTGATATCTGTTCGCTTTCTTTGAGGTATACCACAAAGTTATTCTTCCTTGCTACTATTTTACTATTAAAGCCCATCGAATTTATCAAATCGCTTAATTCGTAAGCATAATCTTCATTACTCGTAACAAATTCCATATGATAGTTTTTTTCAGGATCGTTGATAGACCCGCTTCCCAAAAATGCACCTCTTATGTATGCATTCGCTTCATCCGGTTCGTTTACTAGTTCCGGTGGAATATCATTTCTTGTAAAAAATGTATTTTCATTTTCTAATATTCCAAGTTTTACTAGCAATTTACTAGCTCCCATTTCTGGTGTAACAGTCAGAACATAACTGTTATTCTTCTTTAACATTTGATTTTTGTTGACAGTGATGCTTGTATTTATGTCGAAATTATTTTTCAATATCTTAAAGACTCTTCTAGCTATTACATTCAATTCAGTAGTTATCTTCAAGCTTATTTGCATATTACCTGAAAACTGTATTGTGCCAGATAGCCTTACTATAGCAGAAAGTTCAGCAATATCCAATTTTTCATTTTTATTTTCTATTCTTGACAGTTCACTTTTTGTATTTGCTGAAAAAGACATCTTTAATTATCCTTTTTGCCTTCCTTTACAATTTCCTTAAGTGCCACTCTGATAATTTCTCTTTCATCATCATATCTTGCCATATCAAGAACTCTGTCAATATGAATAAATTTGGCTTCTACAAAACCTTCTTCTCTCTGTGGAACTGTATCCATACTCTTAGTATTCATTAGATACCAAAATACTATTTTATGTACTCCTCTTTGCTGGTCCCAATTTTCTTTGTATGTATAATGAATTTCGCCAAGATATTTTTCTATACTTGCCTTCACTCCAGTTTCTTCCTTAACCTCTCTAAGTGCTGTCTCTTCATGAGTTTCACCTGCTTCTACTTTTCCCTTTGGCAAAACCCAATCACCATTGTACTTTCTTAGTAGCAATATAGTATTACCAAGGACAACCACACCACCTGCACTTACCTCTTCTCTCATAATATCACTCCTTATTAAATCAAATGTTTTTTGTATAGCTATGTTTAACTGCTATCTTCAGTACCGAACTGGATACTAATTCAGCATCGTGTCTTATATATCCGTTTTTTATCTCAATTAATTTTTCTTCTACATATGTTATTCCCATTTTATTGAGTTCTTCTTTTTGATATTCATCCAAAAAAACTAATTCAGCACCATCTTTTGCATATCTTTCAAAAACTCCTGATGGTAATTGATCATTATTAGTAACAACATAATCTATAAAGTTTTTTCCTGCATGATCTATTAATACCTTTACATGATCCAAAACATTTTTTCCATCTGTTTCACCAGGTTGAGTCATTATATTACATACATATATTTTAGGTGCCTTTGTCTTATATAAAACATCTATAACATCTTCTACTAGAAGATTCGGAAGTATGCTTGTATACAAACTGCCCGGACCTATTACTATTGCATCTGCGTTTTCTATAGAATGTATTACTTCATCTAAAGGCTTTACATCCTTTTTATCTAGACTCATCTTTTTTATTTTTATATTTTTCTTTCTTGCTTCTTTAGGTATATTAGATTCACCTACTATCGTACTTCCATCATCCATTTCAGCAACAAGATTTATATCGTCCATTGTCACTGGCAGTACCTTCCCCGTAATAGCGAATATCTGACTCATTTTATATACAGCCGTTTCAAAATTGTCATACAATCCAGTCATAGCTGCTATAAATAAATTCCCAAAACTTTGTCCTTTCAAAGCTCCTTCTGGAAATCTATATTGCATTACTTCATTCATTGTAGGCTCGATATTAGCAAGTGCAAGAAGACAATTTCTTATGTCACCTGGGGGTAACATTCCTAAATCTTCTCTCAAAGCGCCAGAACCACCACCATCATCTGCAACTGTTACTATCGCAGTAATATTTTTAGTAAAGTGTTTCAAACCTCTTAAAAACACTGATTGTCCTGTACCTCCGCCTATTACTACTACCTTAGGCTCATTAATTTGCTGTTCAATCTTTTGGAAAGTCATTTGACTTTGATGCAAGGCTTTTTTATATAACTTTAAAAATTTGTATGAAACAAACAAAGCAACTATAAATGCTATAACTCCTAAAAAAGCAAGAAGAGATAATACTAACTCTATCCCACTTAATTGTATCTGCATATCCTGCCTCCATTAATCTAACTTAGAATCTCTATGTTTCTTTACAGCCCTATACCCATGCTCGCATAAATAATCATAAGTCATATTTGTTATTGTAACAGACCTATGTCTTCCTCCTGTACATCCTATACCAATAACAAGGTGTTGTTTTCCTTCATTGATATACTGAGGAACAAGGAAATCAAGCATATCAAATAACTTTTCAACAAATTTTTTACTTATTTCCGAATCCATTACAAAATTTCTTACTTCTTCAAAATCACCTGTCTTTGGTCTTAATTCAGGTACATAATATGGATTTGGCAAGAACCTAACATCA
Organism: Peptostreptococcus sp.; assembly: GCA_020025095.1. Lineage (GTDB taxonomy): Bacteria > Bacillota > Clostridia > Peptostreptococcales > Peptostreptococcaceae > Peptostreptococcus. The sequence continues at coordinate 14,072 of JAHHSS010000010.1, read as the reverse complement.
AATACAAGGTCCGCATCAATTGGTAAGCCATACTTAAATCCAAATGAAACAACGGATATAGTAATATTAGGACTTTCAAATCCATCTCCTGAATCATACATACTTGCTATTTCCGCCTTTAAATCTTTTGGCTTCATATTAGTAGTATCTATTATCATCTTTGAATATTTCTTTAAAGGCTCCATAATTACTCTTTCTTTTTTTATCCCATCTGGAATCTGTGAGTTAGCTGCCAAAGGATGATTTCTTCTAGTCATCTTATATCTCTTAACTAAAACACTATCATCACAATCTAGATATATCATATCATACTTATAATTAGCTGCACTTAGCTGCTCTAAAGCTTCATTTAAGGCTTGGAAAAATTCTCTTCCCCTTATGTCTATTCCAAGAGCGACTTTATCGATATTAGAATTTGCTTGGAAAAATAGTTCTGCAAAATTAACTATAAGTGCTGGAGGTAAATTATCCACACAATAGAAGCCCATATCCTCTAAAGCTCTCATTGCCTCACTTTTTCCTGAACCCGACAGTCCTGTTACTATCACAAATTTCATCAATAATACCTCCAATCATAAACTTTTATTTTTCTACATTCTCAATTCTTTCTATATCTAATCCTGCTTCTTCTATAATTTCAAAAGCTTTTTTGAAATTAGCAATATCCTCAGGGCGATGTGCATCCGATCCTATGTAGAATTTTATATTTCTATCTTTTATTTTCTTTATCATTTCTGCACTTAACTTTCCATGATGACCATTTATTTCTAGCCCTGTTCCTGTTTCCTCAGCAACTTTAGCTATCTCCTCAATATCAACGCTTCCTTTATCACCAGGGTGTGTTATATACATTATATCATTATTTTTCATTGCATTTATAACAGCTCTAGTATTATATGCCTTCGAAAATTTTCCTTTGGTAATAACATTATCTATATGATTTAAAAGAGATTTAAATGACGTAGGTTTTGAGCCAAAATGATAGCCTGCTAAAATATAATCAAAATATCCTTTCATATCTTCTGGCATATCAATTTTACCCGTATCATCTAAAATATTGCATTCCATCCCCATTAATATTTCTATTTCTGGATATTTCTTATTTAACCTATCTATTTCTTCTCTCTCTTTTTTAGCATTTTCCTTAGAAAGACCATATAGATTATGACTAAATCCATGCTCAGATATTCCTATTGTTTTAAGACCTTTATCTATAGCCGCTCTAACATTATCTTCAATAGTCCCCTTTGCATGCCTTCTCTTGTCATTCCCACCACAACTATAAATTGTGTGATCGTGGTAATCTGCTAGAATTTTCATCTTTTTACCTCCAGACTACTCTCTATCTTCTCCTATAATCTTAACTTCTTCTTCAAGATGTACTCCTTGAGAATTATAAACTGTCTCCTTTACGTGCTCAATCAAATCAATTATATCTTTTGCTGTTGCATTATTATGATTAATTACAAATCCTGAATGCTTTTCAGAAACTTGTGCTCCGCCTACAGTTTTTCCCTTTAAATTTGAGTCCTGTATCAATTTTCCTGCGAAATATCCTTCTGGTCTTTTAAAAGTCGAACCTGCACTTGGATATTCAAGAGGTTGCTTTGTCCTTCTCTGATATGCAAGGTCATCCATCTTCTCTTTTATTTCATCATAGTTACCTTCTTTAAGTTCTATTACTGCTGATATAGCAATCTTCTTTTCGTCAGTAAGTCTGCTATGTCTATATCCAAAATTCATTTCTTCATTTGTATATTCAGTGATATTACCGTCACAGTCCATTAATCTTACTGATTTAACTATATTTTTCATCTCACCGCCATAAGCACCAGCATTCATTGCCAATGCTCCTCCTAAAGAGCCCGGTATTCCTGAAGCAAATTCAAATCCTGTTAATGATGCTCTCATTGCCTCTCTTCCTATAACTGACAAAAGTGCACCCGTTTGAACTGTTATTAGATTTCCTTCTATTTTATAATCACTAAAGTTATCAGATAGTTCTATTACTAAGCCTCTGAAACCTCCATCTTTTATTAATATATTTGTTCCATTACCTTTTACAAAAAAAGGTATATTCTTTTCTGTCGCAAATTTAAAAACAGCCTTTATTTCTTCCTCTGTTGTAGGCTTTACAAGTATATCTGCAGGTCCACCAACTTTAAAAGAAATATGCTCGTGCATTGGTTCATCTATAAATATTAAATCTTCATTGATTACTTTTTTTAATGAATTATACATTTCTTTTTTTTCCATTATATCCTCCTTTCAATTTTAAACAATACATACCAACTTATATAATATCTAAAATAAGTCAAAATAACAATACTTTTATACTTATTTACCTTTATTTTCTATCACATTTGTTAATTTGTTAGAAAATTCTATCGCAGCATCATTTCCTAACTGTCTTTGTCTATAATTCATAGCTGCTACCTCTAATACCATCGCTATATTTCTTCCCGGTTTCACTGGAACTACTATCTTTTCTATTTTCGTATCTAATATATATTCATAGTCCTTATCCAATCCCAGCCTATCATAATATTTTTCTGGATTCCAACTTTCCAAATATGCTACCAAATCTACTCTTTTTCTAGGATTTATACTTCTCGCTCCATAAAGACTTTTTATATCTATAATACCAATTCCTCTTATTTCAAGGTAGTTTCTCAATAGCTCCGGTGATTGACCTATCAATACACCATCATCTGAACGCTTTATCTCTACTGCATCATCTGCCACTAATCTATTTCCATTTTGCACAAGCTCCAATGCTGTTTCAGATTTGCCAATACTACTTTCTCCTTTTATAAGAACTCCCACTCCATTTATATCTACAAGTACACCATGAACAGTTTGAGTAGGTGCCATCCTTTCCTCAAGATAAGATGACAACTTATTTATAAATCTAGTAGTTTCTTTCTCTGTTGAGCATACTATTGTTCCCATTTTACTTGCCCACTTAAAGAAGTCTTCTCTAAGTTCCATGCCTCTAGTTACTATAACTATTGGTATATCATAAGAAAAATACTGACTTAAAGTGTTGTCCCTTGATTCTTCATCAAAATTACCAAAGAAAGTATATTCTGTTTTTCCTATTATCTGTACCCTTTCTGGGGTAAAATAATCAAAATACCCTGCAAGTTGTATTCCTGGTCTATTTATTTCCTTTTCCGTAATTATCATTTTTTCAGCCTTGCCTTCAGGACATATTATTTCTTTTAACTTTAAATCATCTATTAATTCTCTTACCGTTACTATTTTCATTTTCATGCCTTCCATAATTTACCTCATTTTCCTTAAATCCAAGGTTTCTTTTTCTTTTTTACTATATTATACTTTAAATTTAATTCCATTACCTTACTTTTTTAAGATGTTCATGTATTTTTTTTGCTAATTCTAAATTTATACCTTCAACCTCTGCTATCTCCTCTACTTTAGCATTTTTAATATTATCAATATCTTTAAACTTCAACATCAAGGATTTTTTTCTTTTCGGACCTACTCCAACTACATCATCTAAGGCTGATTTTACCATTTTTTTATCTCTTAAACTTCTATGATAGGAAATGGAATATTCATGGACTTCTTCTTGAATATTGGCTACAAATCTATATAAATCAGAATTTTTATCAAGCTCTATAGATTTTTCAAGATTTACAAGCCCCTTGGTCCTATGTTTATCATCTTTATACATTCCCCAGAGAGCTATATCAACATTGTTATATTTCATTACTTCTTTTACTGCTGAAACCTGACCTTTGCCTCCATCTAATAATATTAAATCTGGATAATGACCATGTTTTAATCTTCTATCTAGTACTTCTGCCATTGAAGCATAATCATTTGGACCTTCTACAGTTTTTATTTTAAATCTTCTATACTCTTTCTTGTCCTTTAATCCATTAGTATATACAACCATTGTTCCTATTGAGTCAACGCCTTGAATATTAGAAATATCGTAAGCTTCTATTCTTCTTGGATTTTCATCAAGATCAAGAAGTTGTGCGAGTTCTTCAAGCGCTCCAATACTTCTTTGGTACTTCTTCTTATTTAAATCATTAAATTTAACAATATATTCATCTGCATTTTTCCTAACCATTTTAACAAGTGCCTTTTTTTCACCTTTTTGTGGAATTCGAATATATACATTACTTGCTTTTTTTGATGAAAGCATTTCTTCAACGATACCCATATCCATAAATTCTTCTTCCACTATTAGTTCTTTAGGAATGTATTCCTGAGACATATAAAATTGTTTAATAAAAGAACCCAATATTACAGATCTATCATTATCCTTTACACCTTCTAGCATAAAATTTTCTCTTCCTGAGATTTTCCCATTTCTTATAAAAAATACTTGTACACATGCCTCATCATCAATATTTGCCATCGCAATAACATCTTGATCTGTGTCATTATGGGCATTAGATATTTTTTGCTTTTCTATTACTTCTCTAAGACTATTTATTTGATCTCTATACCTTGCTGCATCTTCAAAGTTCAACTTTTGTGATGCCTCTTTCATTTTTAACTCTAGTAATGAAATTAATTTTTCTTCTTTCCCTGAAAGAAACATTGTAATTTCATTAATCATTTCCCTATATTCATCTTTTGGAACACTTCCTGTACAGGGTCCTATGCATTTTTTAATATGATAATTCAAACATGGCCTTATTTTATTTTTTATAGCCCTATCTATATCTATATTACATGTTCTAATTGGATACATTTCTCTTATTATATCCAAAGTATCATTTACTGCTGAAACATTTGTATATGGGCCAAAATACTTTGAGCCATCTTTTATTACACGTCTTACCTTTTTAACTCTTGGGTAATCTTCAGACATTGTTATCTTTATATATGGGTAAGTTTTATCATCTCTCAAAAGTATATTGTACTTTGGTTTGTATTTTTTTATCAAATTACATTCCAGTATTAATGCTTCTAGTTCCGAATCTGTAATTATATACTCAAAGCTAGCAATATTTTTAACCATAGATTTTACTTTATCTGAATGATTTTTTGAGGACTGGAAGTATTGTCTGACCCTATTTTTTAAAGAAACAGCCTTGCCTACATATATTACCTCTCTTTTTTTATTTTTCATTAAATACACTCCGGGATTCGAGGGTAAAGTCTTTAAATGTTCTTGTATATCAAACAATTTCTTCCCACCTTTCTAATATAAATTACCTATACTCTTATTATACACCAAAAAGGGATTGATAAAATCAACCCCTATATATTTATTTATTATTTTTAAATTTTTTCAATATTTTAAAAGAATAATTCTTCTATTTATTTAGAATTCTAGATATATACTTTCCAGTATAACTTTCTTCAACAGCAGCTATTTCCTTTGGGCTACCTTCTGCTACTATAGTGCCTCCCATATTTCCACCTTCTGGTCCTAAATCAATAATATAATCTGCAGTTTTAATAAGATCTAAATTATGTTCTATCACGACTACTGTATTGCCTGTATCTGCTAACCTTTGAAGTACTTCTATCAACTTTCTAACATCCTCCGAATGAAGCCCTGTTGTAGGCTCATCAAGTATGTAAATGGTTCTACCTGTAGGTCTTTTGCTTAGTTCAGTAGCAAGTTTTATTCTTTGTGCCTCTCCTCCTGAAAGCTGAGTTGAAGGCTGTCCCAGTTTAATATAAGAAAGCCCAACATCCATAAGTGTTTCTAATTTTCTTTTTATAGATGGTATATTTTCAAAAAATTCTAGGGCCTCTTCAACATTCATATCCAAAACATCTGATATGCTCTTGTCTTTATACTTTACCTGAAGAGTTTCCCTATTATATCTTTCACCTTTACACACTTCACATGGAACATATACATCTGGTAAGAAAAACATTTCTATTTTAAGAATTCCATCACCCTTACAAGCTTCACATCTACCACCTTTTACATTAAAACTAAACCTTCCTTTTTTATAGCCTCTTGCCTTAGCTTCATTTGTAGATGCAAAAAGATCTCTTATCATATCAAATACGCCTGTATATGTTGCAGGATTTGACCTCGGTGTTCTACCAATCGGACTTTGGTCTATATTTATCACCTTATCTACATTATCTATTCCTCTTATTTCTTTATGTTTTCCTGGTCTTACCCTAGATTTATTAAGCTTTTGCGCAAGTCCCTTATGCAAAATTTCATTCACAAGAGTAGATTTTCCTGAGCCGGAAACTCCCGTAACACATATAAATTTTCCAAGTGGTAACTTAACATTAATATTTTTTAAATTATTTTCTCTCGCCCCTATAATCTCTATGAATTGACCGTTACCATCCCTCAATTTTTCTGGAGTTGGAATAGTAATTTCTCCACTTAAATATTTACCTGTTATTGAATTCTTATTTTTTATAATATCTTCGACTGGACCCTCAGCTACAATTTCACCACCATGAATACCTGCTGCAGGACCTATATCTACAATATAATCCGCTGCCCTCATAGTATCTTCATCATGTTCAACTACGATTAATGTATTTCCTATATCCGTCAATGTTCTAAGTGTAGCTATTAGTTTATCATTATCTCTTTGATGAAGACCAATACTTGGCTCATCTAAGACATATAACACTCCAGTAAGAGCTGAGCCAATCTGTGTTGCAAGTCTAATTCTTTGAGCCTCACCTCCAGATAAGGTTCCAGCCTTTCTAGAAAGTGTAAGATATCCTAAACCTACATTTTTTAAAAATTTAGCTCTTTCACCTATTTCTTTTATTATTTCTTCTGCAATAAAAGCTTTCTTTTCGCTTAGCTGTAAATTTTCAATAAAGTCTATTAATTCTTCCACGGATAAATCTGTAAGCTCCATTATATTTTTTTCACCTACTTTTACAGCTAAAACCTCCGGCTTTAACCTTTGCCCCTTACATCTTGGACAAGGCTTTTCTGCCATATAATCTTCCAATCTATCTCTCATTGCATCAGATTTTGTTTCTTTATATCTTCTATCTATATTTACAACTACACCTTCAAAGTAATTTTTATGTTCTTTCAATCCTCCAAATTTAGATTCAAACTCAAAAGAAACTATAGTATTTTCTTTACCATATAAAAGTTCATTCACAAAGTCCTCTGGAAGATCTTTAAAAGGTATATCTACTGAAACATTGAACTTTTCACAAAGTGCAAGTATCATTTTGGAATAATATGTATTGTCATTAAGACCATTTGTTGACCAAGCTGCTATAGCTCCTTGCCTAAGAGTAAGCTCCTTATTGGGAACAACTAAATCTACATCAACCTCTTTACTTTCTCCCAATCCATTACATAAGTCACAAGCACCAAAAGGAGCATTAAATGAAAACATTCTAGGAGATAATTCTTCAATTCCAATTCCATGATCTGGACAAGCAAATTTCGTAGAGAATAAAGTTTCTTTATCATCACCATCTCTAGCAAGTTCCTGTACTATAACCAATCCATCTGATAGTTTTACCGCTGTTTCAATAGAATCCGCAAGTCTAGTTTCTATTCCATCTTTTACAATAATTCTATCTACGACTACATCTATATTATGCTTCTTATTTTTTTCTAATTCAATTTCTTCACTTATTTCCCTATTCTCACCATCTATTCTAACTCTTACATACCCTTCTTTTTGTATATATTGAATAGTTTTTTTATGAGTTCCTTTTTGCCCTCTAATCATAGGTGATAGTATCTGAAGCCTTGTTCTTTCATCATGTTCCATCACCCTATCTACTATTTCTTGTATCGTCATTTGACTAATCAAATTCCCACATGTGGGGCAATGTACATCTCCTGTTCTTGCATACAATAACCTTAAATAATCATATATTTCTGTTACTGTCCCAACAGTAGATCTCGGATTTTTAGAAGTTGTTTTCTGATCTATTGATATCGCTGGTGACAGTCCTTCTATGCTATCTACACTAGGCTTATTCATCTGACCTAAAAATTGTCTAGCATATGAAGAAAGACTCTCAACATATCTTCTTTGCCCCTCAGCATATATTGTATCAAAAGCTAAAGATGACTTTCCTGACCCCGACAAACCTGTAAATACAATAAATTTATTTCTAGGAAGTGTCAAATCTATATTTTTCAAATTATTTTCTCTTGCACCCTTTATTATTATCTGATCGTTCAAAAACATCCCTCCTTTATATCTATGTTTTTATTTTAATATATCATATACGATTTTAAATATACAAAACTTTATTATAAGCAAGAACACCCCTGGCACAGCCACGAGTGTTCTAAAAAGTATATTACATTACTACCTCTTTTATCTACTTTTAAAACAAAAAGTAGTTGTTATTTTTCATTTAAACTATAACTTTTTCTCAAGTTCCATTATCTTATCTCTCAATTTAGCGGCTTTTTCAAACTCTAAATTCTCGGCAGCCTCCATCATCTGTGATTTTAAAATTATAATTGCATCACCTATATCTTCTTTATCTTTCAATTTTCCTACATTGCTCAAGTCATAAGTCGCAATTTCTTCTGCAATTTTAGTAGCTTCAATACTTGCTCTGATTTCCTTATGTATTGTTTTAGGAACTATCTTGTGTTTTTTATTATAAGCATCTTGTATTGCTCTACGTCTTTCTGTTTCTGTAATTGCTCTATTCATAGAGTCTGTAATTTTATCAGCATACATTATTACTCTACCTTCTGCATTTCTTGCAGCACGCCCTATAGTCTGAATCAATGATGTTTCTGACCTTAAAAAACCTTCTTTATCAGCATCTAATATGGCTACCAAGGATACTTCTGGAATATCAAGACCTTCTCTCAACAGGTTTATACCTACTAAAACATCGAATTTTCCTAATCTCAAATCTCTTATAATCTCCGTTCTTTCTAAAGTCACTATATCAGAATGTAAATATTTTACCTTTATATCTAGCTCTTTTAGGTAATTTGTAAGATCCTCGCTCATTTTTTTCGTAAGTGTGGTTATTAAAACCCTTTCACCTTTTTCTATATTTTTATTAATCTCAACTACAAGATCATCGATTTGATTCTCAACTGGTCTTACACTTATTAGAGGATCTAAAAGTCCTGTAGGTCTAATTATCTGCTCTGCAAATACCTCTGAATGTTCTATTTCATATGGTCCAGGTGTAGCAGTAGTAAATAAAATTTGATTTATATTTTCTTCAAACTCCTCAAAATTTAGAGGCCTATTATCATATGCTGAAGGAAGCCTAAAACCATTTTCTATCAAAGATTTTTTCCTAGATTTATCTCCTGCATACATACCTCTAACTTGAGGAATTGTAACATGAGATTCATCAACTATAATAAGATAATCTTCTGGAAAAAAATCCATCAAGGTATATGGCTTTTCTCCCTTTGCTCTAGAAGTAATGTGTCTTGAATAATTTTCTATCCCTTGACAAAAGCCTATTTCTCTCAACATTTCTATGTCATAATTAGTTCTTTGCTCTATTCTTTGAGCTTCTAATAGTTTATCTTCATCTTTAAAATTCCTAATCGTATCTTCAAGTTCAACCTCTATTGTTTTTATAGCTGCTTCAATTCTCTCAGGAGTAGTTACATAGTGAGATGCCGGAAAAATAACTACATGACTTCTTTCACCAACTATCTTTCCTGTTAAATAGTCAATCTCTGTAATTCTATCAATTTCATCTCCAAAAAACTCTACTCTTATTGCACTTTCATCATTACCTGCTGGAAATATTTCTAATATATCTCCCCTTACTCTAAAGGTAGCTCTTATAAAATTAATATCATTTCTTTCATATTGTATCTCTACAAGTCTTTTTATTACTTCATCTCTATCCTTTAACATTCCAGGTCTTAAAGAAAGCATCAATTCTTTATAGTCTTTTGGATCACCCAAGCCATATATACATGAAACAGATGATATTATAATAGTATCACGTCTTTCAAGTATAGCCGCTGTTGCAGAATGTCTAAGCTTATCTATTTCATCATTTATACTAGCGTCTTTTTCTATATATGTATCACTATGTGCAACATAAGCTTCAGGCTGGTAATAATCATAATAACTAACAAAGTATTCCACTGCATTTTCTGGAAAAAATTCTTTAAATTCACTATATAATTGTGCAGCCAGTGTTTTATTATGAGCAAGTATCAATGTTGGCTTGTTAACTTTTTGAATAATATTAGCCATTGTAAAGGTTTTTCCTGAACCTGTTACTCCTAATAAAGTTTGATATTTATTTCCTTCATTTATAGATTTTGATATTTTTTCTATTGCTTGAGGCTGATCTCCTGTTGGCTTAAAATCTGAAACTAGCTTGAATTCCATTATAAACTCCTCTTTTTAAGCTCTATATATTCTATCATTGCTTCTGCAAGCTCTCTAGTAATATCACTTTCAATATTGAATCTATATTCCTTTCCCCAGTCACTTAACAAGTAAAGATACTCTTCTCCATCTTTATTTATTAATTCTATTTTATCAATATCTACAATAGGGATATCAAGTTTTGTAACTTTCCTAGGCATACTTCCATGAAGGCTTTTTCTACTATATTCTGCAAAAAAAGTTTCTTCCGTAAGATATAAAGTATATAAATCTGGAACTGGACCTGAGGTTCTACTATGTCCCAATAGGGAATTTGCAACCATATTTGTTCCTAGATTTGTTCTACTTAATTTCCTATGTGTTGTAAAGCTAACTACTATATTTTCTTCATTATATTTTGCTGTCATACTAAGTACACCTCCAATTATGTTATATTAACTATATTTTACCATATATTTTTGAATATTGTATTTATTTTTCTTATATTGTAAAATGTAGTATAATAATTATATATTTTAAAATGACTTCTTTATTTTTTCACTTGAAACTGGCAATTTCAAAATAAATTAATAAATAGGAGGTAATAAATGGAAAATAGATTTAAAACAAAGCAGAATATATATCTAGTTTTATTGGTCTTAGGAATTATATTAGCTGCTGCACTAAATGCAGAAGATGTATTCATAAAATTATTTAAGTTTCTAAGTATCTTTAAACCAATATTTCTTGGTTGTGTAATAGCCTTTATACTAAACATAATAGTTTCACTTTGGGAAAAGGTATATTTTCCCAAATCAAAAAATAAATATATTAATGGAAGCCGAAGAGGTGTCTGTATACTTCTTTCTTTTTTATCAGTATTGTTAATACTATACCTTGTTTATAGACTTGTTGTTCCACAGCTTTCAAATTCTATTTCTGTAGTATCAAATAAATTCCCAGAGCTTTATGAAAAACTTCGTGACGAAGCAATTAAGCATTCTGGTTCTTTACCTACAATTAGAGAAAAACTTCTTTCTTCTGACAAAACAGGTCAGGAGGCTATTCAAAAATTTATTGGAACACTTTCTATATGGACAAGCAATCTTTTCAATATAATTGGCTCTGTGTTTGGAGTTGTAGCCGATTTTGTAATGTCAACGATTATAGCTATATATATTGTTGCCGGTAAGGAAACACTTAGAAGACAGTTTAAAAAACTTTTTAAAAGATTCTTACCTGAAGGCTTTAACAAAAAAATGTATTACGTTTTAGACATTGCAAATTCTACCTTTGCTTCATTTTTTACAGGTCAGTTTATAGAAGCTATAATACTTGGTAGTTTATGTACCTTAGGTTTATTTATATTCAAGTTCCCATACGCTCCTATGATCGGCTCAGTAGTAGGTTTTACTGCTTTAATTCCACTTATCGGTGCCTATCTTGGAGGTGCTTTTGGTTTTTGCATGATACTTACACAAGACCCTATAAAAGCATTTTTATTTATATTATTCCTTGTAATACTTCAACAGATTGAAGGTAATCTAATATATCCTAGGGTAGTTGGTGGCTCTGTAGGTCTTCCGGGAATATGGGTAGTTATAGCCATTATAATTGGTGGTGGTGTTGCAGGTATTACAGGCGTATTCTTTAGTGTTCCTGTAACAGCAACTATATATAAACTTTTAAAAGCAGCAGTAAAAAATGGCGGAGAAACTATTACTAAAGAAAAACTCACCTCGCACGGTAAAATATCAGCCGATATAAAAATTTCAATTGATGAAGAGGAAAGCATTACAGAATCAAATAAAAATCTTGCACAAGAAAAAAAATCTAATAACCAATAAGTTATTTTTAATCAGCAAAAAAGGAGCAATATAATTATTTGCTCCTTTTTTGCTGATTAGTTTATAAAAAGTTTTCTACCTAGCTTTTTAATAGTACTTCTTAGTTTATATAAATGTATCTTCCAAAGTTCTACAATATTATTTTTCCCATTTTTTTATATGTAAAACAATAAATTTTTACTTAAGAAAAAATAAAAAGCACTAAGCATCTTTTAATTCCCAACTTTTAGATAAACTTCTAACTCATATTTCAATATTATTGATCTATTTATTGATATACTCCTTATGATATCCTTCTAATATATCCAACATTCTTTCTGCCAACTCCTTATAATCTTCATCTGGCAAGTTAGCCTGAGATACTCTTACAGTTCCTTTTTCTGCAGAAAAACCTACTCCACCCATTAAAACGGCTCCATTCTTAGATGAAAGTCTAGTTAAAAAATCTATTTCTTCAAAGTTTTCTCTCATCCAATCTGAAAAACTCTTATCATATACTCTTTCTGCTATGTCATATATATTTATTAGACTATAATATTTAGCATTATATGAATAATTATTTTCTTTTAAACCAAGAGTTGTTATTAAATCATGATATCTTGAAGAAACTATTTCCTTTGATTTTTTAATATATTTATCATCGTCTTTAACAACTAAATGTGTAAGAGACATAAGGGCCATAAATATTTGTTGAGGCGTAGACAGACCACTAGTATGGTATAGTCCTATATTCCTACTATCCGCACACATTCTATCGATAAAAAGCATCTTTTCAGGCTCTGTACTAACTATAGAATAGTCATATATTAAATCATTCTTTTTTTGTTGAGGAAGTTCTTTTATTAATTTGTCGCATACGTTTTCCTTGTTCATAGCTATAAGCCCTGTTCTCCAACCAGTAACTCCATAAAGTTTTGAATATGAATAAACTAGAATTGTATTGTATGGTGCTACACTATAAATTGTTCTAAAACCATCTACAAATGTACCATAAACATCGTCTGTTACAATTATTAAATCTTTTCTTTTTTCTAATATTTTTTCTAATCTATCTAATATTTCATCAGATATAGCTTGAGACGCTGGATTAGATGGATTTACAATAAAAAATGCTTTAATCTCTGGATCAAGAAGTTTGTCAATTTGCTCTGGTTCCATATGCCAATTGTTTTCTTCTTTTGATCTCAAATTTATTTCAACCATGCTAAATCCCGTAAGACGTGGTATTTGAATATATGGTGTGAAAATAGGTGTATTCATCGCTATTTTATCACCCTTGTTTACTAGACCATTATGTTTTAATGAATTCAATATATTACACATAGCTGCTGTTCCGCCCTCTACTGGAAATATTGAAGTTTCATTTTTTAAATCTACTCCATTATACAAAATTGATTGTAGGTAATCATTCAAGATTATTTCTGTATTTTTTAGACATCGACTTGGAACTGGATAATTATTTCCAATTACTCCATCTGTTATTTCTTTTATTAATTCATCTTTTTCAAGTCCTAAATCATTTATACAGTAAGATATTGCTTTTCTTAGAAATTCATCTACTTCATCGCCGTTATTTAAATATTGATAAAATCTGTCATATATACCTTCTTTTTTTGTGTATCCAGCCATATTTTCAAAATTAATTGTTCTTTTGCTTTCTTCTACACCCCATTGTAATAGCCTAGCAAATGCTAAACGTGCTTGAGTATTTATCCAATTTGGATTTCCTCTACCTGCATTGAGTATCGTATTATTTTCATTATTGTTTTTTGCTATTTTCAACATATTGCTACTTACTTCAAAAGCACCTAATTTTTCAAGTTTTTTCTCATACCCTATAGCTTTCATAAAAATCCTCCTTATCATTGATAAAAACATAACAAAATTACTTATAATATCGGAAATATATCTAATCAATAAAATTTATTAAAGTTTGATTTTAATT
>JAHHSS010000001.1 GCA_020025095.1 Peptostreptococcus sp. | reverse complement strand
ATATAATATTGTACATTATGTTCTTGTTTTAATTTTTTATATTAAGATAAAGATAGACTGTATAATATAGGAAGAAAATAAATTAAATTTTGTTAAAGTAAGTTATAAATTATCAATAGACGAAAAAATGATTTATCCCATAGAAATTTCCAACCACAGAAAGCTTTATCTTTCTGTGGTTTTTATCGTTATTGACTAAGGGAAAAAACTTGTATATACTATTTATTACATAGAAAAGACGCAAAATCAAACTAATTAAAAGTTTTAAAAATTGCTTTTAAGTTTTATGAAAATATGAAAAGGAGTGAAATTTATGAACAAAAAGTTTCTTTCATTGACTATGGCAGGGATAATATCTGTTTCAACAGTGTTCCAAGCTTTACCAATAAATTCTTTCGCATATAATAGCTACGAAAGAATAGCAGGTAAAAACAGATATTTAACTTCAGAATATGTTTCAAGAAGAAATAATAGTGAAATAGTTGTATTAGCGAGTGGAGAAAAGTTCCCAGACGCATTAAGTGCAGTTAATATTTCCAATAAATATGATGCGGCTACAATTTTAACAGATGGCAGAAGTTATGACATAATAAATATTCTTAAATCAAGAAATGCTAAAAAAGTATTTTTGATGGGCGGAGTAAGTTCAATATCTGCAGATTTAGAGAATAAGATAAAAAATGAAGGTTTTGATGTAGAGAGAATTAGTGGTATAAATAGATATGAAACATCTGAAAAAGCAGTAAAGAAAGCTGGATATTCAGAAGTAGGAGTTGCGAGTGGAAGTAATTACACAGATGCTTTATCGGCTTCAGCTTTATTGAAGCAAGAAAATTGTGGTTTACTTTTAGTAGATGGAGATAAGGGATATAAAACACCCGAAGGCGTGGCAGTAAAATATACATTTGGTGGTTCTAGAACAATTCCTCAGAATGGTGGAGAAAGAATATATGGTGTATCTAGATTTGAAACAGCTATTAAAATATCTAATAAAGTAAAAAACCCAAGAACAATGGCAGTAGTAAGTGGAGATAACTTTGCGGATGCACTCTCTGCTACGAATTTAGTTGTTTCTGATGATGCAATCATTATGCCCGTACAGAAGTATCCATATTATGACGTTATTAGAAAAGCTAGAGAAGTAAATCAAGTTATATTTGTAGGTGGAGTAAATTCTGTAAGTGATGAAACTGCTTCTAGGATAATTGAGAAGGGAGTAACGCCTACTACTAAGCCATCTGCAGGAGAAGATTTCAATACATCAGATTTAACAGAAGAACAAAAGCAATTATTGAAGGATATGGAAGAATTAGGAAACAAAATAGAGGATGATATAGAAGAAATTCAAAGGATTGTAGATAAAATTAAGGAATTAAAGCCTCAAATCAGCAATTCTATGGAAACAATAAAGAAAATAATTGATTTTATAAAAAATTTGAATAAACCAGGAAATATAAATAATGCTGTGACTAGTATAGAGAAGTTAGAAAAATTACTAGAAACTATTAGTAAAGAAATGCCTTCATCTGAGCAATTGAAGACTCAATTAACTCAATTAAAAGCAAGCATAGAAAAGATAAAGAGTGAAATAAAACAATATCAAAAAATTTTAAATACTATTTTGGGTAAGCCAGGAGATAAAGTACTTAATTTAATAGCAGATAAAATTAGTGCAGAAATAAGTAAAAATATAAATAACTTAATAATAAATATTCTTAAGGGATTAATAGGTAAGTAATGTAAAATTTTTTACAGCTTGTAAAAAAAATTAGTTTATAAAAATTCTATAGCACAAAAATGTCTTGCATTTTCTAAAATAAGCTATATAATTTAGTATAGTGGCTATTTAGAAAACCCTAGTATAAGGAGTGATTAGACATGAATAATAAAAAAATTAAAATAAACAAATATTCAAGAAATACGGAAGAAATTTTGGAGGCTAAGCAAAGAATTGCTATAGAAAAATACGGAGATATATTTGAAGATCAGATTTTTTTTGAATTGGAATTAAAAATAAATGATGAATTAGCCAGAGAGTTAAGCGTAGAGTACAATAGGAGATCTAATGGAAATATTAGAATAAATTAAAAATAAACCGGCACAATAATTTTATTGCGTCGGTTTTTATTTTAAGCATTAAACTGAAATAATATTCATATCCATTAAAAGATTTACTAATTGTGCTGCTTTGTCAGGGTCTAATGGTGCAAGAGGAAGCCTAAATTCACCAACTTCATAACCAAGCATGTTCATAGTTGTTTTTATAGGTATTGGGTTTGCTTCAGCTTCCATAAGCTCTATAATAGGATACATAGAATAAAATAATTCTCTTGAAGCTTCTATATCAGAAGAATTGAATCTATTATATAGTTCAATAGCCTCTTTATTCCAAATATTTGCCATAACAGAAATGTAGCCATTAGCTCCTAATGAAAGTGCTGGTAAAAGCATTTTATCTAACCCACAAATAATGGAAATATTTTTTGAAAGTGAAGACTTTAGCTTTGAAAATCTATTTATATTTTCAGATGATTCTATTATTCCTTTTAAATTTTCAAGCTCAGAAAGAGCTATAATTACATCTATTGGTATATCATAACCACATCTTTCAGGGTCATTTTCTATAAAACATGGCATTGAAACGGATGTTATAATAGATTTAAAATGGTTTATAAGACCATTAGAATTTGTTTTATTGTAGTATGGCGCTGATAGAATAATGCCATCAGCACCACTCATTTTAGCTCTTATAGAAAGCATAATAGACCTCGTCATATCATTAAAACCTGTTTGTATAATGACAGGGACTTTATGAGCAACTTTTTTTAGGGTAAATTCTAAAAGGGAGATGATTTCATCATCATTCATTGTTTGAAATTCTCCTGTAGATCTACCAAGGACAATAGCCGAAATATTACTATCTAATTGTCTATCTATAATTTTTTCTAAACTAGAAAAATCTATTTCATTAGTATCTGTGAATGGAGTTACTAAATTAACTGCACAATTTTTAAGTATCATAATTAAATCTCCTTCTTCATTTTAATTTTATAGTAAGTTAGCAATTTTAAAATTAATTGCAATATTATTTTTTACAACTATTAGTAAGTATATTATACCCTATTTTTAATATAATACGCATTAATTATTATTTTCATGTAAAAGTAAGAAAAAGTATTTTTTCTGAATTATAAGAAAAAATAATATACATAAAGAAAGAAAATCATTGAAAAAGGTACACTTAAATTGAAAATTCACCAAAAAAAGTTGTTTTTATGTTATAATTGTATTGAAAAAATCAATATAAAAAGGATGGAAATTGTGTGCTAATGCAGATTTTCAAAGTTTTTTGTGTGTATTTTTTTGATGTGATGTAATAGGATATATAAAAAGCAAAAACAAAAATGGAGGAAGGAAATGGATTCTTTAAAGGAGTTATACAAAATAGGTAGTGGTCCATCAAGTTCTCATACTATGGGACCTCAGAGAGCGGCAAAGAGATACAAAACAAAATACCCAGATGCTGAAAGTTATAGATGTACATTATATGGAAGTTTAGCAGCGACAGGCAAGGGACATTTAACAGATTATATAATAGAAAAAGAATTTGCACCAAAGAATGTTGAAATAATATGGAGAGAGGATATAAATCCTGAATATCATCCAAATGGTATGATGATAGAAGCTGTAGACAAAGATGGAAATACAAGCAATTCATGGACTGTTTATTCAGTAGGAGGTGGTACTCTTGCAGAAGAAGGTAAGAGAAATCAACCTGATGGAAAGATATATTATGAGCATAGTAAATTAAATGATATAATAGCTTATTGCAGAGAAAACAATAAAGACTTTGTTGAGTATGTACTGGACAGAGAAGATAATGATTTTTTAGAATATATGGAAGATATAGCAGATGCAATGAAGGCAGCTGTGGATAGAGGTATTGAAAGTAGAGAAATAATACCAGGAAAGCTTAACCTAAAGAGAAGAGCTGCAAATTTCTATAAAAAATATCTTGCAAATAAGGATTATACAAATCTTAATTATGCATTTGCTCTTGCGGCAGCAGAAGAAAATGCTTCAGGCGGAATGATAGTTACTGCACCTACATGTGGGGCTGCTGGAGTATTACCGGGAGTATTTTTCTCACTGATGGTACACAATGGATATACAAAGCAGATGATAATAGAAGGTCTGATAGTTGCAGGACTTATAGGAAATCTTGTAAAAACTAATGCATCTATATCTGGTGCTGAAGCAGGATGTCAAGCAGAAGTTGGTACTGCATGTGCTATGGCGGCAGCAGGAACAGCTTATTTATTCGGTGGTACATTAGAGCAGATTGAATATGCGGCTGAAATAGGACTTGAACATCATTTAGGAATGACTTGTGACCCAGTTTATGGATATGTTCAGATACCATGTATAGAGAGAAATGCTATGGCAGCAGAAAGAGCTGTGTCTGCAGCTAAGTATGCTCTAAATACAGAAGGTGAGCATACTATATCATTTGACCAAGTTACAGTGACTATGGGAGAAACTGGAAAAGACCTTATGGATAAGTATAGAGAAACTTCTAAGGGTGGACTTGCTAAGTGGTTTGAATGTTAATATCGAGCATATTTACTTGTATCAATTAGAAAAAATATGATATATAATAAAGAGGGTATGTCTTTTGATATACCTTCTTTTGTATTTACATATTGTGTAAAAATTATAGGATATGTAAATATATATATAGGGTATATTTTACTCGTATCAAATGAAAATTTTAAAAAGGTAATAGAGAAGAGTATTTAGAATTTAAAAGTTAAGAATAACTTAAAGAAAAAAATGCTATAAAAATTGTAAATAAAAGGACTTTTATTGTATAATAAATAGTTCAGGAATAAAATTATATAGGAGGAATTTTCATGGAACAATACGGAAGTTTTGCATACATATATGACGAATTGATGGATGATGTAGACTATGAAAAATGGGTAGAGCATATAGAAAATATAATTAAATACAAGAATGTAAAAGTGAAAAATATTTTGGAGCTTGCTTGTGGAACAGGGAATATAACACTTCCGCTAGCTAAAAAGGGATATGACATAGCAGGAATAGATATTTCTGAGGAAATGCTTGATGTAGCATTTAATAAATCTGAAAAAATGCAGATTCCCTTAGTATTGCTACAACAAGATATAATTGATTTAGACTTTGATTTATATGATTTAGACTGTGTATTGTCTGCATGTGATGGATTCAATTATATAACATCTCCTGATGATTTAAAAAAAATATTTGCAAAAGTATATGAGCTTTTAAAAAAAGATGGAATATTTATTTTTGATATAAGTTCATATTATAAAATAAAAAATATACTAGGAAATAACTTTATGGGAGAAAGTAGGGAAGAACTTTCTTATATGTGGACCAATACATATGATGATGAAACTCAATTAATAGATATGGACTTAGATTTCTTTGTTAAAATAGAAGTAGACGATGAAGAAGAGGACAATGTGTATGAAAGATATAGAGAAAGGCATCAACAAAGAGCCTATAAAGAATATGAAATAAAAAATATGCTTGAAGAATTAGGATTTGAAGAAATTGATGTATTCGGAGATTTCACAATGAAAGAAAGCAAAGAAGATTCTGAAAGAATATTCTTCAGTGCAATAAAGAGGTAAGAGAAAGGATAAGATAAGATGAAAGATTATTGTTTAAGAGTAACAGCAGGTAATAATGAAGCAAGAGCATTTTTTGCTACAACAAGAAATATGGTAGAAGCAGCAAGAGCTTACCACAATACTACTAAGGTAGCCACTGCTGCACTAGGAAGAACACTTACAGCAACGTCAATGATGGGACTAATGATGAAAAATAGTTCAGATAAGGTTAGCGTAATAATAAAGGGGGGTGGACCAATAGGAAGCATAATAACTACTGCAGATGCACATGGTATGGCAAAGGGATATGTAACTAATCCAGCAGTTGAAGTTGAAAACTATCCTAACGGGAAGCTTAATGTAGCAGGAGCAGTAGGAAATGAGGGTACAATTAAGGTAATCAAAGACTTAGGTTTAAGAGAGCCATATAATGGAGAGTATGAAATAGTAAGTGGGGAAATAGCCCAAGATTTTACATATTACTTTACTGTATCAGAACAGACACCTTCAGCAGTAGCGCTTGGAGTACTAACAAAATCAGATGAAGTAGAAGAAGCGGGCGGATTTATTATTCAGATGATGCCAGATGCGTCAGAAGAAACAATATCAACTATCGAGCGAAATATATCTAATATAAAGCCAATAACTGAAATGCTTAGCGAAGGTCTTACTCCAGAAGATATAATGAGAATAGTATTAAAAGACCTTGCACCAAAGATACTAGATAAGTATGAGATAGGTTTTGAATGTGATTGTTCAAAGGAAAGAGTATCTAAAGTATTTGCTGCAATAGGAAAAGATGAGTTAAAAGCTATAATAGAGGAAGATAAGGGAGCTGAAGTAGGATGTCAATTCTGTAATTCAAAATATAATTTTACAGAAGACGAATTAAAAGAAATATATGAAGGAATAGATAAATAAAGATTAACGAAAGATATTTAGTAATCAAAAGACAAGTAAGATACTAAAAAAGATGTAAGAGGAAGAAACTAAATATGACTATTATGGTTATTATTTAGTTTCTTATTTTAAGAAAAAGAGGTTTAATTATGAGACTAGATAAGCTACTAGGAAATCTTGGTTATGGAACAAGAAATGAAATAAAAAAACTATGCAAGCAGGGTCTTGTTATAGTTAATGGAAAAGAAATGAAAAAGGCAAGCGATCATGTTAATCCAGAAAAGGATGAAATATTTTTTAATGGAGAAAAAGTAAACTATAGAGAGTTTGTATATATTATGTTAAATAAACCAGCAGGATATGTATCAGCCACATTTGATAAAAATGATTCTACGGTAATAGATTTAATTGATGAAAAGTATCTAGCCTTTGAACCTTTTCCAGTTGGAAGATTAGATAAAGACACTGAAGGTTTACTGATACTAACTAATGATGGCAAACTAAGTCATAGAGTCTTGTCTCCTAAAAAACACGTACCTAAAAAATATTATGCAATTATAAAGGGTATAGTTAATGATGAAGATATAAAAGCTTTTGAGAAAGGAATAGATATAGGAGAAGGATATGTTACTAAGCCTGCAAGCTTAGAGCTTCTAAAAAAATTAGAAATAGAAGAACTCAGTGAAAATATGGAAATAGACATAGATGAATTAAAAGAAGCTATAGAATATAATAATGATGGCTTATGTGAAATAAATGTAACAATAAGTGAAGGAAAATTTCATCAAGTGAAAAGAATGTTTAAAGCGCTAGGAAAAGAAGTCATTTTTTTAAAAAGAGTAAAAATGGGCGGATTATGTCTTGATGAATCTTTAGAACTTGGGGAATATAGAGAGTTAACAGAAGAAGAAATAGAACTTCTTGAAAAGATAGACTAAATATTAAACTGGCTTATATAAAGGGGTAATTAATGAAAAGAAAAGATATTATAGAATTTGAAGTTGGAAAAATGGAGTTTGGAGGAATTTCTAGATCCATATACGATAATAAAAGAATAAAAATGAAGGGCGGAATCACAGGCCAAAAAGTAAAAGCAGTAGTAAAAAAATCTAGAAGTGATAGTGGTGAAGTAAAAATGTTAGAACTACTAGAAGCATCAGATATAGAAACTGCCGAAACTTGTAGACATTTCAGGGAATGTGGAGGTTGTAGTATACTTTCAATACCTTATGAAAAACAGCTTGAAATAAAAGAAAATCAAGTAATGGAATTATTTAAAGCTAAGAATTTAACTGGATTTGAATATCTTGGAATACAGGGAAGTCCATCTCAAACAGAGTATAGAAACAAAATGGAATTTACATTTGGAGATGAAGTAAAAGACGGACCTTTATCCCTTGGTATGCACAAAACAGGAAGATTTATAGATATAATAACCGTAGATGATTGTAGATTAGTAGATTCAGATTTTATAGAAATATTGACAAAAACTAGAGATTTTTTTGATGAAAAAGAAATTCCTTATTATAGATCTTTTAATCATCAAGGATATTTAAGACATCTTGTAATTAGAAAAGGTGAAAACACGGGAGAATTGATGGTAAATATAGTAACATCATCACAAATAGACTTTGATATGAATCAATACGCTGAGCTATTAAAATCTTTAAATTTGAAAAATGAAATAGTAAGTATACTTCATACTATAAATGATGGCTTGGCTGATGCTGTAAAATGTGATGAACTTAGGGTTCTTCATGGAAGAGACTTTTTTAATGAAGAGGTATTAGGATTAAAATTCAAAGTATCTCCATTTTCATTTTTTCAAACAAATACAAAGGGTGCAGAAATGCTTTATGAAATAGCAAGGGATTTTGCAGGTAATAGTGGTGATGGAAAGGTAGTATTTGACCTATACAGTGGAACTGGAACTATAGGCCAGTTAATGGCAAAGACCGCAAGAAAAGTTTATGGAATAGAGCTAGTAGAGGAAGCTGTAGAAGCTGCAAATCAGAATGCTAAGTTAAACGGTTTGAGAAATTGTGAGTTTATAGCGGGAGATGTTTCAAAGATAGTGAGCAATCTTCCTGAAAATGCAGATCTAATAATAGTAGATCCACCAAGAGCTGGAATAATGGGAAATGGCGTTAAGGATATATCTGAATTTGGAGCAAAAGAAATAGTTTATGTAAGCTGTAATCCAAAGTCTTTAGTAGAAAACCTTGTAGAATTTGAAGAAAGAGGGTATAAGATAGAAAAAGTAAAACTAATGGATATGTTCCCGAATACACCGCATGTGGAGTGCATAGCGTTGATACAAAGAGTGAAATAGTGAAAATCCTGCATTTTAAGCAGTTTTACAAGTATTATGTATTTGTAGAAGATGGAGAGGGAGGACGAAAAAAAGTCCTAAAAAATTATATTGATGTGAATGTTTGCATTGATATGGTGTGTGGAGATACAAAGAACGCTTTAGAAAGTGAGGACTACTAAATGATGAGATGGATAATAAAAATAATCTTGTTTCCAATTAGCTTGCTGTTAAGTATCCTCACAGCATTTTTGAAATTTTTACTTGCCATAGGAACAACAATATTGTATTTGCTAATGCTTATGTGTGTCGTTGTGGGGGTTGTATCATTATTCCAAAAGGATTTTTCAATGGGAATAGAAGCATTGATATTAGGTTTCTTGTTAAGTCCATACGGAATACCGATGGTTGGAGCAGTAGTTATAGCTTTTTTACAAGGTATCAATGAAGCAATAAAATCAATCTAAAAAATTTCATAAAAATGGTTACCAAAGGCGATAGAGAAAAAACTATCGTCTTTTTCTTTGCAAATTTTTAAGGAGGGAGGTGATCCTGTATGGACTTTGACTATTTTTATAATCGTGAAGCTTTAGCGTTTAACTTTCTGAAAGTACCTGAAATATTGGTAGACGGAGAAGAATTTACGGGGCTATCCGCTGAAGCCATTATCCTTTATTCTATGCTTTTGAAGCGAACAGGAATGTCATTTAAGAATAACTGGATAGACAAGGAAGGCAGAGTATTTATCTATTTCACAGTCGAGGAAATTATGAAAAGAAGAAATATCTCAAAGCCTACTGCCATAAAAACATTGGATGAGTTAGACAGTAAAAAGGGGATAGGTCTGATTGAAAGAGTAAGGCTTGGACTTGGTAAGCCGAATGTCATTTATGTTAAAGACTTTATGAGCATATTAGCGGTAAAAGAAAATGACTTGCAGAAGTCAAAAAACTTAACTTCAGAAGTAAAAGATTTTAACCTCAGAAGTAAAGAAAATGAACTTCAGGAAGTTCAAAATATTGACCCTAACTATATAGATAATAATAATAGTAAGTATAGTAAGAGAGAATATAGTTTTGGGGAAAACGGACTTGGAACATTTCAAAATGTCTTTTTAAAGGACGAAGATATAGGCGAATTGCAAATAAAAATGGCAGGTCAGCTTGATAACTATATCGAGAGATTATCAACCTATCTTCAAAGTACCGGAAAGACATATAAAGACCATAAAGCAACAATCCTTTCTTGGTTTTATAAAGATCAGGGGAGTAAGAAAACATCCAATATCCCTACATGGGAGGAATATAACAAAGGAGTACATCTATGAATAAGGAATTAGAAAAAGTAATGATAGAAGATGTGGAATATAGCTTTGATCCTGAAAAAGAATACATCAAAGACGGACACGCCTACTGTAAAGTGTGCCATGAAAGAAAAGACGGGAAAGCCTTAGAATTTTTTGGAAAGCAGATTATATTTAAGACTGCTTGTAAATGCGATAGAGATAGGGAAGCAAAAGAAAAAGAAAGGCAAAAGCAGCTTGAAATCGAGAGATTAAAAAGTATCTGCTTTAACTCTATTATTCAATGGTCATATAGCTTTGAAAACTATCCGGGAAAAGAAAATCAAAGCCTTATCATCGCAAAGAATTTTGTAAAAGACTATGAGCTGATGAAAAAAGAAAATGTCGGACTTTTGTTTTATGGTTCGGTGGGCAGTGGAAAGACCTATCTTGCCTGCTCCATTGCCAATGCACTGATTGAACAGTATCAGATAAGCGTTAAGATTAGAAACTTTTCACAGATAATCAACGAACTTCAAAAAGGCGGATTTGACCTTGATAAAAACGCATATATCGAATCACTTGTAAATACTTCCGTTCTCATTTTAGATGATTTAGGAATTGAAAGAGATACAAGCTATGCAAAAGAGCAGGTATATAACATCGTCAATAACAGGTACTTAAAGCATAAGCCGACAATCTTTACCACAAATCTTTCTTACAGCCAAATTGAAAACTGTACGGAGAGCGTGGAATACCAAAGAATTTACTCAAGAATTATCGAGATGTGTATTCCTGTGATGGTACTTGGAGAAGATTACAGGAAAGTTATTCAGGAAGAAAAATTAAAGAGAAATAAAGAAAGGCTACTGACAGGAGGTGAGAGAACTTGATCAATGAAGAAATCGCAAGAAAAACGCTGAACATGGAAGTGAAAGCTGCCAAAGTAACGGGGAAGCTACTTCTTAACCTACTTAAGAAACTGATGAAAGAGGCAGAAAAACTTGGAGGACTTGAAAAGCTGGTTAATGCTAACGGAAATGAAGTAAAGCTAAAAGATATGGTTAAAAAGGGACAGCTTGAAGAAATTCCGGTAGAAGAAACGGAGCTGAAAGAACTGAAAAAGGAACTTAATCGGTATGGGGTAAAGTTTTCTGTAATGAAGGATAAAGAAAGCGGAAAATACTCTGTATTCTTTCAGGCAAAAGACATGAAAGTAATGGATAAAGCCTTTAAACACGCTCTTTCAGAATCAGAAAAGAAAACGGAAAGGAAAGAGTCCATTCATAAAAATATAGAGAAGTTCAAGGAGATGGCAAAGAACACAGTTTCTAAAGATAAAGTCAAGAATAAGCAAAAGGAGCAGAGCCTATGATAGATAAGATACTAAAGGACATCAAATGCTTATTTAAGGTGCAAGATAAGGCAAAGTTTCTAAAGCAGAATATTCCCTATCTTGCATTTTTATATATTGGGAATATCTTTTCTCACCATGTAAGAGCATATACTGGTGGTGATGTAATAGATAAAATATTTCAAGGAATATTAGAGCTTAATACCATGAGCTTCATTCCAAGTATTCATGTGGTCGACATTTTAATGGGCATGGGAGTAGCAGCTTTAATTAAATTTATTGTCTATACCAAAGGCAAAAATGCAAAAAAGTTCAGACAGGGAAAGGAGTATGGCTCAGCCCGCTGGGGAACGAGAAAAGATATAGAGCCATATATG
This sequence comes from Peptostreptococcus sp., assembly GCA_020025095.1. Taxonomy (GTDB): domain Bacteria; phylum Bacillota; class Clostridia; order Peptostreptococcales; family Peptostreptococcaceae; genus Peptostreptococcus. The sequence continues at coordinate 43,702 of JAHHSS010000001.1, read as the reverse complement.
GATGAAAAGTTTCAAAATAATATCTTGCTGACTCAAACTGAACGACTAACAATGAATGGCAGACCGGCAAATCCAAAGTATGCAAGAAATAAGAATGTACTTGTTATTGGTGGTTCAGGCTCCGGAAAGACGAGATTTTATGTAAAACCGAACCTAATGCAAATGCACTCGTCATATTGTGTTACAGATCCTAAAGGAACAATAGTCATTGAGTGTGGCAAGATGCTTGAAGATAACGGCTATGAGATAAAAATCTTAAATACTATCAACTTCAAAAAGAGCATGAAGTACAATCCATTCGCCTACATCAGAAGTGAAAAAGACATCCTCAAATTAGTGCAGACAATCATTGCGAATACCAAAGGAGAAGGAGAAAAAGCAGGGGAAGATTTTTGGGTGAAAGCCGAAAAACTCTACTATACAGCTCTTATAGGATATATCTTCTATGAAGCTCCAAGAGAAGAAAAGAACTTTGCAACACTACTGGATATGATAGATGCTTCAGAAGTCAGGGAAGATGATGAAACATATATGAATCCCATTGATAGACTATTTGAAGCTCTTGAAAAGAAAGAGCCTACGCACTTTGCAGTCAAGCAATATAAAAAGTACAAACTTGCTGCGGGAAAAACAGCAAAGTCTATTCTTATTTCATGTGGTGCAAGGCTTGCTCCCTTTGACATTCAGGAGCTTAGAGATTTGATGAAAGAAGATGAACTTGAGCTTGATACACTTGGAGATAGAAAGACAGCACTTTTTGTTATTATCTCTGATACGGATGATACTTTTAACTTTGTTGTATCTATTATGTACTCACAGTTATTTAATCTACTTTGTGATAAGGCAGATGATGAGTATGGAGGAAGATTACCGGTTCATGTAAGGTGCTTGCTTGATGAGTTTGCTAATATCGGCTTAATTCCAAAGTTTGAGAAGTTGATTGCAACAATTAGAAGTAGGGAAATTTCAGCAAGTATTATCTTGCAGGCACAATCTCAGCTAAAGGCAATCTACAAGGATAATGCAGATACCATTGTAGGCAACTGTGATAGCACCTTGTTTCTTGGCGGAAAGGAAAAGACAACACTTAAAGAACTATCTGAAACACTGGGTAAAGAAACCATAGATTTGTATAATACTTCTGAAACACGATCCAATGCCAATAGTTATGGACTGAATTACCAAAAGACTGGAAAGGAGCTAATGAGCCAAGACGAGATAACGGTTATGGATGGCAGTAAATGTATTTTTCAGCTTCGAGGTGTCAGACCATTTTTGTCGGATAAATTCGATATTACAAAGCATAAGAATTATAAACAACTTGAAGATTATGATAAGAAGAATATATTTGACATAGAAAGCTATATGAAGCGAAAAGGGAAAGCTAAACTTAATAAAAACACTTCAATTATAAGGCTTTAGCAGTTATTTTTACACTGTATGGGTATATTTGATATAATGATATTTATACATTTTAAAATATTAGATAATATATCTTGAGGAGGTAAAACTATGCTAGAAAACTTAAAGCTACTAAAAAAGGATATGGAAAGGCTTGATTGGACAATATGTAGTTTTATTTTTAACTACAAGGACATTGAGTATATCGTTTTAGTAAAAAGATTTGTTGAAAATGAGCCGAGAGAAAATAAATATGCCTTGGTAAAATTACATTTTATGAGGTCAAATGATTTGTCAAATGATTTGGTTTGTGAAGCAAACAGTCATAGCTTATTGGTAGATACAAGAACTATGAGAGAATACTTTGAAATAGAATATGCAGAAAATTTAGGTGATATATTAAGCCAATTTACTGATTATTTTGGACGTCATATTCCTATTAGTGTTCCAAACCATATTTCTGAAAGAGAAAAAATATCTATGGTAAATTCACTAAGTATAAGTGATGCTGAAGATCCAAGAAAGATATATTGTAGGAATGTAAAGAGAAATCCAGATGGGCAAAAAAGAAGCATGTTTAATGCAGATAAAGCAAAGCTTTTAAGAAGATCATTGTTTGAGCATTTTAAGGACGATAAAAGTGTAAGCTTTTGCTTTTTTATATCTCCAGAACAGGAATATGATGATGCAGAGATATTGAGGAAGTTTGCTATAAATAATGGATTATAATCAAACTAATACTATTTTATAAAAACTTATAAATAGAAACTTTGAACTGAATAATATATAAAAGACGATAGAAAAGTATAAAAAATTCTATCGTCTTTTATTTCACTAAAAAATCAGGAGGCAAGATGATAAGGATAAGAAGTCCCACTAAGGAAACAATTAAATAGTATAAGCATTAGCGATTGGAAAAAATAAAATTCCAGTCGCTTTTTTATTGAAAAGAAAAGGAGAAATAAGAAAATGAAGCAAGAAAAAATGATTAATATCAACGCAAATTTAGTGACAGAACCAACTTTCTCAAAATTTGAAAAAGAGGGAGAGAAAGTGGAAGTTGCAAACTTCACGCTTGTAAAAAAGTACGGAAAAGGCAAGGAGTACGTTAACTGTGCAGCTTATGGAGAAAAGGCGGAAACCGCAAAATCCTTTGAAAAGGGTGATTTGATTCATGTATTCGGATACTTTAAGAAGCGTGAAAAAGAGGGAAAGACTTACAAGAACTTTGTTGTGAAGTCATATAACAAGATTGAAAAGAAAGAAAAAAACGAGGAGGAATAAATCATGGAATTTTTTGGACAAGCAGTCAATGTATTAAAGATTTTAGTAATGGCAGTAGGTGCAGGACTTGGAGCGTGGGGTGTTATCAATCTTATGGAAGGATATGGGAATGACAATCCCGGAGCAAAGTCGCAGGGTATTAAGCAGCTTATGGCGGGAGGAGGTATTGTCCTTATCGGACTTAAGCTGATTCCACTTCTTGCAAATGTACTCAAATAACAAGAAAAGGAGAAGTTAAATGTTTGGGATATTCGACAAGATAGAGGATTTTTTCAAAGAGCTTCTACTGGGCGGTATCCAAGCAAATCTTGAGTCCATGTTTCTTGATATTAACGATAAAGTTGGTGTCATTGCAACAGATGTAGGAAAGACACCGATGGGGTGGAACGGACAGGTTTTTAGTTTTATAAAAAGTATTAACGATTCCGTTATCATCCCCATAGCGGGGCTAATTATAACGGCAGTCCTTTGTATTGAGCTTATAAATATAGTTATGCAAAAGAACAACATGCACGATACAGATACCTTTGATTTTTTCAAATACATCATCAAGATGTGGATTGCCGTATGGTTAGTGTCCCATGCCTTTGAGTTTTCTATGGCAGTCTTTGATGTGGCACAGCACATGGTAAATAAAGCGGCAGGGGTTATCAATACTTCTGCCGTTATCTCCGGAGATCAGATTGTAAAAATGGTAGAAGGCTTAAAGGATAAAGGTCTTGGAGAACTTGTCATGATACTCTTTGAAACCTCGCTTATAAAGGTTGCTATACAGGGAATCTCCATTGTGATTATGCTTGTGGTTTACGGAAGAATGTTTGAGATTTATGTTTACTCATCTGTTTCAGCCATTCCCTTGGCCACAATGGGAAACAAAGAGTGGGGGCAGATTGGAACAAATTATATCAAAGGCTTATTTGCCATAGGTTTACAAGGACTCTTTTTAATGGTTTGTCTTGGAATATACGCAGTATTAGTTAAGACAATACAGATAACAGATATACACACAAGTACCTTTACGATACTTGGATATGCGGTTTTGCTAGGGTTAATGATGTTAAAGAGCGGAACACTGGCCAAAAACGTATTAAACGCACACTAAAAGAAAGGAAGGATAGTATGAACAAAAGAAAAACAGTATTTATAGCAGTAGTAGTTGGAACAGGTATTATGGCGGTGATGGATAGAATCAGGCTTCACAGCAAGGTAAATGACTTGGAAGAAAGAACAAAAGACATCGGTCGCTGCCATAATGATTTTTGCTTAATGCAGGAAAGATATAACAGAGGTACAGATGAACAGATTGCAAGTATTCAGGAAGAAATCGGCTCCGTATATGAGCATATAGAGGAGCTTTCAAAGGGAAAAGAAGATGGGAGGTAAGTTATGGCGTATGTACCTATCCCAAAAGACTTAAAGAAGGTCAAAACAAAGGTAGCATTTAACCTGACTAAAAGACAGCTTATTGGTTTTACGATTGCAGGACTGATTGGAATACCAATCTATCTATTTATGCGAAAGGTCGTTCCAAATGATATAGCAGTCATTTTTCTCATTGCGTCCACTCTTCCTATATTTTTCATCACTCTTTTTGAAAAGGACGGACTTAGCTTTGAGAAATATTTTAAGTATATTTACCTTCATAAATTTTATCAGCCACAGAAAAGAGTGAGAAAGGAGGTTTACCTTGAAAGACAAAAGAAAGATTCAGCAGCTAAAGCTCATGCAAAACAAAAAGAATTTAAGAAGTCAAAAACAGGACTTAAAGCAAAATAAGGGAAAGTCTAAAAAAGATAAGGGAGGACTACTTGACCTTATCTTTAGGAAAGAACCAAAACGATATACTGTTGAAGATACCATTCCTTACCTTAGACTTTTAAAAAGTGGGATATGTCAGATTGATGAAAATCATTTTAATAAGAGTATCGCCTTTGAGGATATAAACTATCAGCTTGCCTTAGAAGAAGATAGGGATTTGATTTTTAATCAGTTTGCAAACTTTCTTAATTCCTTTGATCCAAGTATCAGCATAGAGTTTTCGTATATCAATCAGCTTGGCAGAAATGAAGAAATGAAATCGGCAATTCAAATACCGGATAAAGGAGATGGCTTTGACGATATACGCCTTGAGTTTCGAGAAATTCTGAAAAGTCAGATTGTAAAGGGAAATAACGGACTGAAAAAATCAAAATATGTAACTTTTACAGTAGAAGCGGATAATTTAGAACAGGCAACATCAAAACTGGAAAGACTGGAGATAGATATATTATCAAGCCTTAAAAGTATGGGAGTAAGAGCAGAAAGCCTTAACGGAGAGGAAAGGCTAAAGATACTTCATGATGTTTTAAATCCGAATAAGACCTTTGAATTTTCATATAAGGACTTAAAGAAAAAGGAAAGTACAAAGACATATATTGCTCCAGATGAATTTAACTTTACACCGTCAAGGTATTTTAAGTTTGGAAAGTTTATCGGAGCAGCAAGTCATTTTCAAATTCTTGCAAGTGAGCTTTCAGACCGTATGCTTGCCGAGTTTTTGGATATAGATGATAACATCAATATCTCTTTTCATATCAAGGCAATTGAGCAATCAGAAGCCATCAAGATGGTAAAAAGAAAAAATACCGATATTGATAAGATGAAGATTGAGGAAAACAAAAAGGCTGTAAGGTCAGGCTATGATATGGATATTCTTCCGAGTGATTTAATTACCTATGGAGAAGATGTAAAAAGCCTTTTAAAAGATTTGCAGACAAGAGACGAGAGAATGTTTGTGGTAACCATTATCTTTATGAATTTTGCAAGGACAATTCAAAAGCTGGATAATACCATTTCTCAAATTAGCTCCATTGCCAATAAGCATAATTGTAAGTTAAAAAGACTTGACCATTCACAGGAGCAGGGCTTAATCAGTGTACTTCCTCTTGGGATAAATAAGATTGAAATTAACAGAGGACTAACCTCATCATCTACGGCAGTGTTTATGCCCTTTACCACAGAGGAACTTTTCATAAACTCAGCAAACAGTTTGTACTATGGACTTAATGCTCTGAGTCATAACCTAATTATGGCAGATAGAAAGAAACTGAAAAATCCAAACGGTCTAATCCTTGGAACTCCGGGAAGTGGTAAATCCTTTTCTGCAAAAAGAGAAATGGCAAATGCCATTCTTACAACCGATGATGATGTTATTATCTGTGATCCGGAAGGCGAGTACGGAAACCTTGTGCGTCAGTTTAAAGGAGAAGTTATTAAGGTTAGCAGCAAGTCAAAAGACTATTTAAATCCTTTAGATATAAACATGAACTATGGGGATGGCGATGCACCGCTGAAAGATAAGGCAAACTTCATTATGTCAATGCTTGAATTAGTAGTTGGTGGTAGCGGACTTACAGCAGAAGAAAAGTCGGTTATAGATAGATGCCTCCCTAAGATTTATGAAAAGTATTTTGAAAATCCAATTTCTGAGAATATGCCTATTCTTCAAAACCTATATGATATGTTAAAAAATCAGGAAGAAAAAGTCGGCAAAAAGCTGGCAACGGAAATGGAGATTTATGTAACAGGCTCTCTTAATGTATTTAATCATCAGTCTAGTGTGAACTTAAATAAGCAGCTACTTTGTTTTGATATTAAGGAGTTAGGTTCACAGCTAAAAAAAATAGGAATGCTTGTTATTCAGGATCAGGTATGGAACAAGGTATCGCAAAACAGAGGAAATAAGGCTACAAGATATTATATAGACGAGTTTCACCTATTGTTAAAAGACGAGCAGACAGCTTCCTATTCCGTAGAGATTTGGAAAAGATTTCGTAAGTGGGGAGGAATCCCGACAGGTATTACACAGAATGTCAAAGACTTACTTATGAGTAAAGAAATTGAAAATATCTTTGATAATACGGACTTTGTTTTAATGCTTAATCAGGCTTCAGGTGATAGAGAAATTTTAGCAAGGAAACTTAAAATCTCACAGCCACAGTTAAAATATGTAACCAATTCCAATGCAGGAGAAGGACTTTTGTTCTTTGGAAACACCATTGTTCCTTTCCTTGATAAGTTCCCGAAAGACACAATACTTTATCAGAAGATGACAACCAAGCCTGAAGAAGTTAGGTAGGCTTATGGGAAAGAAACTGAAAAAGGACTTTAAGGAAAGGCAAAGGGCAAGGATTGAAAAGGAAACACTGCAAAGTAGTGGCAGCATAGAGCCTGAAGAAAGTAAGCTAAAGCATAATGATGATTACAGAGGAAAAATTGTCCATGACAAAGACAGATTTCAAGACAAGGTGCATGAAAAGGTAAGTAAGAGAAGTACAGAAACTGAACGAAACGGAAAAACTTCCAAAAGAAATGCAAGGTATAGAAGTTCTGAAACAGGAAATGTAAGTCAGGAAGAAATCGGTAAAGCTGATTATGGTACTGAGGTTAAGGACGGAAAAATCTATGATCCACTTTCTAAAGACCTCGATAATGACGGAATCATAGATAGATATGACAATGACTTTAGGGACAGCGACTATTTTGAGTCAACCTATGATGTAGAGGATAATCTTCACCATAAAGCAGAAGATACGAAAGGCTTCTCAAAAAGCCAAAAAGCTCAAAAGAAAAATTATAAGAGAAAAAACTATTCCGATAAGCTCTATACCAGAAAAAAGGACAAAGAAGCCAAAGAGGAAAAGGCGGACAATAAACAAAGAGGAAAAGAAGCTATCCTTGATAGAGAAAAGAAAAACAGGCTTTCTAAAGAACAGGAAAGAACTTTCAAGAATAAGGCGTCTAAAGTAGCTGCTTTATCAGGCTTGGCAAAAGAAAGTGAAACCGTAAGAGATTACTTATCTCATGGAAGCGATGAAAATCAAGGGGTAGAGGCAGGAGAAAAGATAGCCGATACAAGCTCAAAACTCATTCATGGCATTAAGAACTATTCGGATAAGAAAAGAGCCAAAAAAGGATATGACCTTACGAATAAGGACTATAAAATCAGAAAGCGAAAATCCAAATTAGAGTTTCGAGATGCAAAAGAGGAATTAAAAAAGACGGAGGAGTATCAAAAAGCAAATAACTTTAAGCGATTTCAAAAGCGAAAGCAGATGAAAGATTCCATTAAAAGGCAGAATAAGTCAAGGCTTAGAGATCGCATTAAGGAAGGGCTTATCGGTAGTCTTAAAAGTTCAAAGGAAGTTATATTAAGAAAAGCGAAGGGACTTATGATTATTTTCATAGGTCTTATTATTTTGGGAACTTTCTTCATTAACTTTGCAGGGACAGGAATGACAGGCTTTATGAACTCTACAAGTACGGTTCTTACAACAAGTTATTTATCAAAGCCTAATGTGTTAAATGAAATCAATGAGAATTTTTCAGGGATGGAAAAGGAGCTGCAAAGTGAGGTTGATAATGTCAAAGAAAACTATCTCGGATATGACGAGTACATTCTAAATAATACAGAGTACATCGGTCATAATGTCCATGAGCTTTTATCCTACATTACATCAAGGTGCGGAGAAGTAAAGAATGTATCAGAAGTAAGCTCTGTATTAAATGAGCTTTTTAAATCCATGTATAGGATTGAGTATAAGGAAGAAATTGAGATTAGATACAGGACAGTTACAGAAACCTATACCGATGAAGATGGAAACGAATATACCGAAAGCCATGAAGAACCTTACGAGTACAAGAAACTCATTGTAACCCTTCATAAAAGGGAAATGGACAGTATCATCAGAGAAGTCTTTGCAAACTATCCTGACAATCTAAAACACTATGAGGCTCTATTCCTTGCTCAAGGCAATATGGGAGAAGCCTTTGGCAATAGCGACCTTATTGCTTCAAATGGAGGTATCGGAGGCGGGAAAGAGTATGAGGCTTCTACGGAAGTTCAAAAGAAGATTGTAAAAGCTGCATACATTACGCCATCTCCGGGTGCAGGCTGGTGTGCCATGTGGGTATCTCAGGTCTATCAAAATGCAGGACTTGGATATATCGGAGGAAATGCCTGTGATATGTATAGAAACTATACCTTTACATCAGATAAATCAAAACTAAAGGTAGGAATGCTTGTTGCAGTTGAAAGCAGTAGTAGCGGAAGTACAGCCGGACTTACCTATGGTCATGTAGGTATTTATATCGGCGATGGCAAGGTGATAGATAATATCGGACGAATCAGAGTAACTACCTTAGATGATTGGATAGCAACTTTCTGCAAGCACCATCCCGTAGGCTATGGCTTCCCGCCAAATGTAAACAGATAAGGAGGATATAATTTGAAAAAAGAACTGACAGCAGTAAAAAACAGAATAAAGAAATTAAAAGATAAAAAGGCTCTGATTGATGAAGAATTGGAGCCTTTGTTCATTCGTGAAGAAGAACTTGAAAACGAAGAAATTATTGCCATTTGCAGAAAGAACAACATTACAATCAGTGATTTAATGGCAAAAGTAAACAGAGAAAAAGCAGAAATGAAAAAGGAGAACGGAAATGAAAAAAATGAAGAATAAAAAGGCTGTGGGAGTGCCTCTTGGAGTAGCGCTTTTGATTATGGGAGTAGCAATCTCTTTATTTGCAGGTAGTAAGATTGTATTTGCACAGGGAGGTTTGCTTCCGACACTTGTAAGTCCGATAGAAGTCGTTGCTCAAACAGACGTAGAAGTTAATGTTAAGTATATCTTTGAAGATGAAAAAGTATTTAAGGAAGAAAAGATAAAGGAAGAGAAAGGACAGCTTCTTGATAGTGGAGATCTTCCGATGATTCCTGATGATATGAAATTTATTGATGAATTTCTATTTTATGAAGTTAAGGGTGATGGTAAATATGAAATTATCCGTAAAGTAGCAAAGATTGAGTCTAAGGATAAGGAAACGCAACCGGAAAATGAAAGCTCAAAATCTGAGCAAAGCTCTCAATCAAATGCTTCAAAGACAGAAAATAAGGGAACTCAAACAGAGCTTAGCAAAGATGATATTTCTAAAATGGAAAAGGAGTCTAAAGAACTTAAAGAAAAACTTGATAAGCTAAATCAGGATATTAAGGACAAGGATAAACTAAGCGAGAAGCAAAAGGATAAAATCAAAGACCTTGAGGAAAAGATAGATAAGCTGAAGGAAAAACTTGAAAAGAGCAAAGACGATAAGGGCTTATCGGCAGATATGAAAAAGGAGATAGACAAGCTAACTGAAAAAATTAAGGAACTTGAGAAAAAGGCTAAGGCGGTTGGTAAAACTCCTGTTACGCATAATCCTGTTGTAACACCGATTAGCCCTATCTCCGGAATTAAACAAGGAACAGGAAATGTATCACCACAAACCTCTATAAATAGTAGTGGTAAAGGTTCTGCTACACAGAAAAGTAAAGGAGTAAATACAAAAGATACAAATAGCGATAACTCAAAGGAGAAAGAAAAGGAAGTTCGTTATCCAAATAAGCTGACACCAAAACAGCCTGCTAATAACGGTAATCAGGATTCTTCACTGGATGGGTCAAGTAAGAATGTAAATACTAATAAAGGAGTTGCTTCAGCCCCATCAAAGGCACGAGGAACAGTTACTGAAAATAAGGATAATGCAAATAAGGATTATCCTATCCAACATAATGACAGTAAAGATAATAAAGATACAGATAAATATTCCGCTGATGCAAGACAGTTTGTTACCTTTACAACTAAAAATGGTAAGACTTTTCACTTAATCATTAACCATGATGAGGATAGCGAGAATGTCATGCTTCTAACTGAAGTATCTGAAGATGATCTCTTAAATATGGTAGAAAAGAAAGCACCGGAGAAAGAGATTGTTAAAGAAGAACCACAAAAAGAAGAGCCTAAACCAGTTAAAAAAGAAGAAAGCAGCAATACAGGAACTTACTTAATTCTCATTCTTGTAGTAGCGGGAGCATTAGGTGCAGGATATTATTTTAAGGTCATTAAGAAAAAGGAAGATAAGGAGCTTGAAGGATTTGAGGAGGAAGATGATGATTTCTTTTCAGAGGCAGAAGAAAGCGAAAATGAAGTTGATGAAGCAGAAACAGAAGATAAAGAAGATGATGAGTTAGAGTAAACTTGCACCCAAAAACTATACAATATTTGGTGCAAAGCACAGGGCGGGAGAGTAAAATCTTTCGCCCTCTTATATTAAAAACAGGAGGAAAAATATAGATGAAACTTGTAATTGCTGAAAAGCCAAGTGTTGCAATTTCTATTGCAAAAGTGATTGGAGCTACAAAAAAGAAAGACGGATATTATGAGGGAAACGGATATAGGGTTTCTTGGTGCGTAGGACACTTAATTCAGATGGCAAATCCGGAAAGCTACAATGAAAAGTACGCCAAGTGGAATATGGCGGATTTACCGATTATTCCAAAAGAATATAAGTATGAGATTGCAAAGTCCACAAAGAAACAATTTACGATTCTTAAAAAGCTGATGAATGATAAGGAAATAGACATTGTGGTAAATGCCTGCGACGCAGGGCGTGAAGGAGAAGCCATCTTCAGGCTTGTATATAATCAGGCAAATTGTAAAAAGAAGATGAAACGCCTTTGGATTTCATCCATGGAAGATAGTGCAATTAAAGATGGTTTTGATCATCTTAAAGACGGAAGTTTTCACGATAATCTCTTTGAGTCTGCACAAGCAAGGGCGATTGCGGATTGGCTTGTTGGAATGAATTTGAGCAGGTTGTATTCGTGTCTATATAAGCAAAATTACAGTGTTGGAAGAGTGCAGACGCCTACTCTTGCCATGATTGTAAAAAGAGATGATGAGATAGCAAATTTTAAGAAAGAAAAATATTATACAGTGGAACTTTCTATGAATGGATTTACACTTGCAACAGACAGAATTGATGATAAGAAAGTTGCAGAGCAATTACTTAATTTGGTAGGAAACACCATTGAAATTACTGATGTCATTCAAAAGGAAAAGATAACAAAACCTGATTTACCTTTTGACCTTACAACGCTTCAAAGAGAGTGCAATAAGTATTTCGGGTACAGTGCAAAGCAGACATTAGATTATGCTCAAAGTCTTTATGAGAAAAAACTGATTACCTATCCAAGAACAGATAGCAGATGCTTAACGGAAGATATGATTACAAGTACAATCAACAACATTATTGGAAAGTATGATTTTGATACAGATTGTATCAAGACGGTATTTAATACTAAAAAGGTTACAGATCATCATGCAATTATACCGACAGCAAGCAGTATGAATGAGGACTTATCTTCACTTCCGGAAAGTGAATTAAAAGTATATGAACTTGTCTTAAATAAGCTGCATGCAAGTGTAGGTTATCCATTAATTGAGAATACAACGAAAATTGTAGCTGAATTTGATGGATTTAAATTTACAAGTAATGGCAAGGTTATTGTGGATGAGGGCTTTACCAAATACTTAAAAGAATATACAAAAAAGAAAAATGAGGATACAGTGCTTCCGGATATAAAGATAGGAGATACTCTTGATATTAAGGACAAAGAGATAAAAGAAAAATACACATCACCGTCTAAGCATTTTACGGAAGATACGCTTCTAAAGTCTATGGAGATTGCAGGAAATGACGCACTGGAAAAAGGTGTAGAAGTTGAGCGAAAAGGACTTGGAACTCCTGCAACAAGAGCAGGCATAATTGAAAATTTAATTTTCAAAGGTTTTATTGAAAGAGATAAAAATAATCTTATTGCCACACATAAAGGAATCAGCCTTGTAACGATTGTAGCAGATACTTTTAAATCAGCAGAAACAACCGCAAAGTGGGAAATGGAGTTATCGGATATTGCACAAGGAAAATCTTCAAAGGAAAATTTTTTAGAAGCGATTGAAAATGAGATAAAAGAAGTGGTTTCAACTTATAGCAAGTAAGATGATACTAATTTCAAAGTGGAAAAAATGCCCTAAAAATGCTATAATCTTTTGTAGGAAAAGTAGGAAATATGGAGGTGCTTTATGTCGGAAGCATTTATGAATAATGCAAAGGTTATGGCAAAAGGACAAGTTACTATTCCAAAGAAAATCAGGGAAATTTTAGAAATTGAGAATGGAGATTATGTAACTTTTGTTGTAACTGAAGGGAAAATACAAATTGTTAATTCAAAAACTTTTATAGAGAAAAATATACAGGGCAGGAAATAAATTATATATGTCAGATGCAGATAGGAGAAATTTATGAATAAAGAAAAGAATTCTTTGCAAAATATAAACATAGAAAAAAACAACAATTCATTTGAAGAAATTGTTATGATTGTAGAAAATGCAAAGGATCGTGCATATAGAAGAGTTAATGAAGAGCTAATATTAATGTATCAAGAGGTTGGGAAATATATTAGTGAAAAAACAAAGGAAGCATCTTATGGTTCAGGATTCGTGGATAATGTAGCTGAATTTTTTTCTATTAACTATCCTGATTTAAAAGGATTTAATCGCAGAGGGCTTTACAGAATGAAGCAATTTTACGAACTGTACAAAGATGATGGAAAAGTGTCAACGCTGTTGACACAATTGAGTTGGTCTAATCATTTAAAAATAATGTCAGGAGCTAAAAGTAGAGAAGAGAGAGAATTTTATATTAACTTAGCAATTAAGGAAAATTTGACTCATCGAGAGCTGGTAAGACAGATGGATAGTGGATACTATGAACGCTGTATGCTTTCAAATGAGGGGAATATGCCTGCAATACAAAGAGCGAAACAGGAAACACATAATTTGTTTATGGATAGCTATGTATTAGAATTTCTTGATGCTCCTAAAATTGGAAATGAAAGAGACTTTCAGAAGTCAATTCTTGAAAATTTGAAGAACTTTGTTTTAGAAATTGGAAAAGATTTTTCTTTTATAGGTAATGAGTATAGAGTGCAGGTTGGAAATCATGACTACTATATTGATTTATTATTTTACCATAGAGGTTTATCCTGCTTGGTTGCTTTTGAACTTAAAATCGGAGAATTTAAGCCTGAATATGTTGGTAAAATGAACCTATATCTAGAAGCTTTAGATAGAGAAGTTAAGAAACAAGCTGAAAACCCAAGTGTTGGAGTTATTCTTTGTGCATCAAAAGATGATGAAGTAGTAGAGTTTGCATTAAGCAGAAGCCTTTCGCCAACAATGGTATCTGAATATAGATTAAAATTGATAGATAAAGAACTATTACAAAGAAAGTTAAAAGAGTATACAGGAATTGCAGAGCAGGAGATAGAAAGATATGATGAAAAATAGATAAATAAAACTTTGTGCTCAAAAAATGAGTGAAGTAGTCCATGTGGAAACAATAATAAAATAAAAGTGTTTCAATTTAGTAAGATACTATGAAAGGAGATAAAAAGAAATGAGTACAGGTAATGAATTTAACGGTGTTGAGGATACTTTATATATACCTTTAGCTGCCAGAATATATGTATCTGAAAAATTCCCACATTTTTTCTATGATGAAAAGGCTCTATCTTTGAAATCACAGATTCCAACATGTGGTATAGATAACAATAGTACGGAATATTTTTATATGGCCAGTGTTTGTAGGCAACAGACCATAGATATGAAAATTAAAAAATTCCTTGAGGAAAATAAAAAGGGAAATGTGGTATTCTTAGGAGCAGGGTTAGAGACTTCATATAATCGTATAGGAAATCAAATTGTAAATTTCTACCAAGTAGATCTTCCGGATGTAACAGAAGTGCGAAAAAGAGTTCTTGGAAATGCTAAAAATGAGCAACTTATATCAGGAGATATGTTTGACCTTAACTGGATTAAAGAAATAGATCCTTCATTGCCGACACTCATTTCTGTAGCAGGTGTATATCAGTATTTTAACGAATATAAAATTATAGATATGATTAAAAAAATGAAAGCTCAACTTCCTAATGGAGAATTGATATTTGACGCAACAAACTCTAAAGGTTTGGAGCTTGCTAATAAATATGTGAAGAAAACGGGGAATAAAAATGCACAAATGTATTTTAGTGTTGATAATCCTAAAGATTTAGCAGATAAGACTGAAACAATACTATTGGAAGTTGATGGATTTTTTCAAGGTGCATTGAAGGATTGTCAGGGATTAAAACTAATGACGAGGATATATATGTATTTTGCAGATAAGTTGCATCGAACATTGGTTATACATTTGAAGTTTAATTAAATTAAATTCAATTCTATTGGTTTTTATTACTTGTATTTAACGTATAATATATAGAATCAAAAGGTGATTAGAGTAAAATCTAACCGCCTTTTTTGTTTGTAAAAAAGAAGGAGGAAATATGCGAATAAATGATTTTCATAACATTTTGGAGCTTGTAAAACAGGATATTCTGCAAAGCGAATCAGAATACCTGAAGCTCTTAAAGGTTGTCGGAAACAATCAAAGATATGACTTTAGAAGTCAGTTAAGTATCTATGATAGACATCCTGAAGCGACAGCCTGTGCCAAGTTTGACTACTGGCGAGAACGCTTTAATCGAACTGTTATGCGAGGTCAAAAGGGTATCCCCATTTTAGAGGACTATGGCACATACAAAAAAGTGGCATATATCTTTGATATAGGGCAGACAGTTTCAAGAAACAGAGATGTCAATGAAGTAAATCTTTGGAGATTTGATAAAGAAGTACATAGAGATGTCTTAAAGGAAATGATAACAAGTGAAGGCTATGAAGAAAGTGAAAGCACTTTTGAAAATATCTTTTCTTTAAGCAGACTTTATGGTGATGAAAAGATAGACAGTCTTATGAATGAGCTTAGAATAGCTGATGAAGATAGAATATCCTTTACGAAGTTTGTGAGGGATTCAGTAAGTTATGCGGTAGCTTCAAGGTTTAAGTTAGATTATCCGATGAATTATGAGCTTCTAAAGGAGAACTTTATAATGCTTGATAGCATTTCCCTTATGAGCTTAGGTGAAACTGTATCGGATATTAGCGGAAAGATTATTGATGCAACCATTCAAAAAAGCAAAGAACTGGAGCTTCAAAAAGAAGTTTTAAGAGGAAAAGAAGCAGGATATAATAAGATTAAAGAAGAAATTGAGAAAGGAGATAATGATGTACTTCGACGAGATGATCAGGAAAGAAATGAAAACGAGCGAGTTCTCCGAAATGGAGAGTACAGACGAGATTATAGAGAAAATCAGGGAGAATACGCTAAACAGCTTGGAGGAACAAGTGGAATTTATGAAGATTTATCCGAATCCGACATACGCAGTGATGAGACTGGAGTTTCTTTCACAGAGCGAGGAGCAGAGCAACTTCGAGATGCTTTTGGATCTACACAAGGAGAAGACGCTGACAAAACATCTGATGGATATTCAGAAACAGGCGATAGAATTTATGAGAGCAGAAAAGCCGAAACTGATGAAAGTTTGGAAGATAGAGAACGAGAAAAGTCCACAGTACAAAGCGATGATTTCAGCCCTCAAAGAGATGACAATCAAGGAAGTAGTGGAAATCTAAAAGAAAATACGGATAAAGAGATAAGAGAAGCTGACAAGGCTTCTTTTTCTTTGCCGGAAAACAGTTCAGGACAGATTAAACTTACGATTCCTCTTGCCCAAAATGAAATTGACAGTATACTTGTAAACGGTGGAAATCATGATGGTGGCAGACTTCCTATCATTGCTGAATTTTCCAAAGGAAAAACAGTAGAAAAATTAGGAGAATACCTTAAAGATACCTTCAAAGGTGGAAACGGTCTATTTCTTAATGAAGTAGAAGTATCTTCCTGGTATTCGGATAAAGGTATTCATTTAGCCTACGGAACTTCAGCAAGAGAAGATATGACACAAATTTTAAGATGGAGTGATGCTGCAAGAAGAATAAATGAGCTTTTGGAAAAGGGTGAGTTTGCTACAGATGTAGAGCTTTTGGAAGCGCATGATTATGAAAGAGATAGAATTTCAGAATCTTTATGGTATCTATATCACGATTTAAGCAAAGAAGGGAAAGCACAGGGATATTTTGACTTTATAGAAAGAGGTGGTGGCTTTCCTAAAGAAACAAAAGAATTATCGGAAGATCTTCAAAATCCTGACTATTTAAAAGAGGTTATTTCCGAGTACAGTCGCTTTTTGAAAGGATATAAAGAAAACAAAGATGTACTGAGATTTCATTACCACAAGGTAGATAGCCTTTATCAGAGATTGCAAGAGCTTGAACTTCCAAGAAAAGAATATACCTCTAACCTTGCCGAACTTTCAAAGGTGCATGGCTTTATTACAGAAGATGAAGTCCTTGCTACTATTTCAAAAGGAAGCGGCTTCGATCAGGGAAAAGAGAGAATTACAAAATATTTTAAAGTAAATCATTCACTTCAAGAAAAAGCAACTTTCTTAAAAGATGAATATGGAATCGGCGGAGGCTCTCACGCTGTATCAGGCGAAAGAGGAAGCGGAGAATGGCACGATGCAAAGGGTCTTAAATTACAGAAGAATCATTGTAACGATGTTTTTCTTACATGGTCAAATGTAGCAAAGCATATAGATGAGCTTATTTCTAAAAATCTTTATCTTGAAGAAAAGGAAATTGAAAGCAATGCAGATATAGAAGAACAAAAAGAGCCAAGTTATTATTCTAAAGATGATCCATATAATTTAATGACTGATGAAATGCTTGAGCGAGTGCCTGAGCTTTATGCACAAGAGGATGTAGGTTTAGCAGATAAACAGGTTCATGCAGCATACATCATTCCATTTAGAAGTAACTGGACTTGGTATATGACGGAATATGACAGGGAAAGTAAAGATGCTTTTGGACTTGTTTTAGGAATTGAACCGGAATGGGGATATTTTAATCTTGAGGAGTTAAAGGAATTAAATGCCCAGAGGCTTGTTTTAGAGGATTTTCCAAAGAGCTTTAGAGAGCTTAAAGACAGCGAACTTAAAAAGCAGATGGATGAGCAGGAGCTTCATCATGTCTTTAACGGAGAACTTAGCTTTGAAGAGAATAATACAGAACTTGAAGTATTTGAAGAATTAGAAGAAAGCATACAGATAGAACCTGTTCAAGCTACCTTATTTGATTATCAAAAGGAAAATGAAGAAGTAGAGCTTAACGAAAAAGAGGACAGCCTTTCAGATGAGTTTGCAGTTAAAGAAGGCGATACTGTTTATTTTAATCATGAGGAGTACAAAGTAAGAGAGATTTCTAAAAATCAAATCACTGGAAGAAATGATTTGTGGCTTGATCCTGTAGGGAAAGGTAATCATCAAATTCCGATTGTAGCCTTTACAGATAATGAGGATTTATTAAGACAAGTAAGTCTTGAAAGACCTGACTTTATCATCGGTGATGAAGTGAAATATAAGGAAAAGGATTATACCATCACAAGATTTGATGATATGGGAGGTAATTTAAAGACGGTAACAGTCAAGGATAATACCGAGTATCTTGGAGGTATGATTATAGGCTCCGATGTCATTCCATATAGAAATGAAAGTGACCTCGATAAAATATTTGAAAATCTGACCTATAAAAAAGATGAGCTTTATGACCTTGCAGTAAGAATAGATGAGATAGCCTATGATTTTGATCTCTATGATTATGCGGATTCCGTAGGAACAGAATCAGAGGAAAGGCTGAATAGTATCAATCAAATCTATGGTGATTTAAAAGCGGGAAATGTTTCAGCATATATAAATAGTCTGAATGAGATGATTGAAGAAGATGCTAAAGATACGGAAAGTATCAAACAAGTATTAACTCAATTAGAAGATAAAAAGATTGATATTCAGCCTAAACAAGAAGTATTTAACTTTAAAATTACAGAAGAAATGCTTCCTACAAAGTTATCTCCAAGCGAAAGATTAAACAATAACCTTGAAGCAATCTCTATGCTTAACAGAGTGGGAAAAGGAGAACGAGAGCTTGATATTACAGCGCAGGAAGTTTTAGCAAAATATGTCGGCTGGGGAGGACTTTCCGATGTCTTTGATGAAAGTAAGGAAGGACAGTGGAAAGAAGCAAGAGCTTTCTTAAAAGAGAATCTATCGAGATCTGAATATGAAGCTGCAAGAGAATCAACTCTAACGAGCTTTTACACACCGAAAACCGTTATTGACGGAATATATAAGACACTTTGCGATATGGGATTTAAGAACGGAAATATCCTTGAGCCAAGTATGGGCATTGGAAACTTTATCGGCAATATCCCTGATGAAATGAACAAATCCAAATTTTATGGTGTAGAGCTTGACTTGGTAAGTGGCCGTATTGGAAGGCTGCTATACCCTGAAAGTGATATACAGATTAAAGGACTTGAAGAAACTTCCTTTTCCAATAATTTCTTCGATGCGGTTATCGGCAATGTTCCATTTGGAGAGTACAAGGTAAATGACAGAGAATATAACCGAAATAACTTCTTTATCCACGATTATTTCTTTGCTAAGTCCATTGATAAAGTAAGAAACGGCGGTGTTATCGCCTTTATTACATCTTCAGGAACAATGGATAAAAAAGACGAAAGTGTAAGACACTATCTTGCAGCCAGAGCTGAATTTTTAGGAGCAATCAGGCTTCCAAATGATGCTTTTAAGGGCGTTGCTGGTACAGAAGTAACCTCTGATATTATCTTCCTAAAGAAAAGAGATAGTGTATTGGAGCGAGATGAGGACTGGATACATCTTGCGGAAGATGAAAACGGACTTGTATATAATAAATACTTTGTTGATCATCCTGAGCAAGTGCTTGGTTCTATGCGAGAGGTAAGCGGAAGATTTGGGAAAACTCTAACTTGTGAACCGATAGCTTTTTTAGGGCAAGAGAACAATATGGTTTCTTTAAAGGATCGTATCGAAATTGCGGGAGAAAGAATTTCAAAAGATGCCAAGTATGAAGAAATAGAGCTTTTGGATGATGAAATAACATCTATCCCTGCAACAGATGATGTAAAGAACTTCTCTTATACATTAATTTATGATGAAGTCTATTACAGAGAAAACTCTCTGTTTATCAAAAAGGAAGTATCAGATAAAAACAAAGAAAAAATCAAGGATTACCTAAAACTGAATGCTGCTTTAAAAGATGTGATTTACAAGCAGAAGGAAGATTTTAGTGAGGAAAAAATTAAGGTTTCACAGGAAAAACTGAATGAAGTATATGACAACTTTTCAAAGAAGCATGGTTTTATAAATAATTTAAGCAATACCAGAGCATTGAAAGAGGATAGTAACTTCCCGCTTGTTTCCTCCATAGAAATCCTTGATGAAGAAGAAAATTTCAAGGCAAAGGGAGATATTTTCTCCAAAAGAACCATTACAAAAGCGAAAGTCATAGACCATGTGGATACTTCTTTAGAAGCTCTTGTTTTATCGGTATCTGAAAAAGGCTATGTGGATTTTGACTATATGGGAAATCTTACAGGAAAGGACAGACCGACTTTAATTGAGGAGCTTCGAGGGGAAATCTACCTAAATATTAGAGAAGAGCAAAACTTTTATAGACCACTTTCTTTTAACTTGGAGGATGGCGATTTACCTTTTGCCTGTGCAAATGACAGCAATTCCTATAAATATGGCTATGTAACAAAGGATGAATACCTAAGTGGGAATATCAGGGATAAGATTGCCATTGTAGATAGTTATCTATCAAAATTAAGACAAACGGAAAGAGAGCTACCTCATCTTGGCTATGCTGAGAATGGAAAAGAAAAAGAGCTGATAAGCTATGAAATGAACCGTTTGGAATATCAAAAAGCAGAGCTTACCAAAGTTCTTCCAAAGGAATTAGAAGCAAGTGAAATCAATGTAAGACTTGGTGCAACTTGGATACCGATTAAAGATATTGAGAAATTCATCTTTGAAACTCTGAAAACTCCGGGATATGCAAGATGGGATATTAAGGTTAAATTTTCAAACCTTACAAGCGAGTGGAATGTAGAAGGAAAAAGTAGGGAC
The DNA here is from genome assembly GCA_020025095.1 of Peptostreptococcus sp. Lineage (GTDB taxonomy): Bacteria > Bacillota > Clostridia > Peptostreptococcales > Peptostreptococcaceae > Peptostreptococcus. The sequence goes on along the minus strand of JAHHSS010000001.1, from coordinate 23,151 downwards.
AGAGGAAATGACCTTGCTGAAATGACCTATGGTACATCAAGGGTAAATGCCTATAAGCTCAGTGAAGATGCCTTAAACCTTAAAGAAACAAAGGTATTTGACCAGATTGTAAATCCGGATGGTTCAAAGACTTCAGTTTTAAATAAAAAAGAAACCATGCTTGCAGGACAAAAGCAGGAGCTATTAAAAGAAGAATTTAAGAACTGGATTTTTAACGATCAGGAAAGAAGAAACCGCCTTGTAAAACAGTATAATGAGCGTTTTAACTCCATCCGAAACAGGGAATATGATGGAAGTAATCTTTCATTTGAGGGAATGAATACAAAGATTGATTTAAGACCTCATCAAAGAAATGCCATAGCAAGAAGCCTTTATGGAGGAAATACATTGCTTGCCCATGTAGTAGGCAGTGGAAAGACCTTTGAGATGGTCGCTTCTGCAATGGAAAGTAAAAGGCTTGGAATGTGCAGTAAGTCCCTGTTTGTTGTACCAAATCACTTAATAGGGCAAATCGGTCGTGAGTTTATGCAGCTATATCCGTCGGCTAACATTATGGTGGCTGATAAGAAGGACTTTGAACCGAAAAACCGAAAGAGATTTATCGGCAAGATTGCAACAGGGGAATACGATGCGGTTGTTATAGGACATACGCAGTTTGAAAAAATCCCGATGAGTAAGGAATATCAGGAAAAGCACATCCAAGATCAGATTGATGAGATTGTAAACTATGTAGAAGAATACAAGCATGACAGAAATCAGAATTTCACCGTAAAACAGCTTGAAAAAACAAAGAAAAAACTGGAGACAAGGCTTGAGAAATTAAATGATGATTTTAAGAAAGACGATGTGATTACTTTTGAGGAATTAGGAGTTGATAAGCTCTTTGTTGACGAGGCACATAATTACAAGAACCTTTATCTCTATACCAAAATGAGAAATGTTGCAGGTATCGGACAGTCAGAAGCCTTTAAGTCTTCTGATATGTTTATGAAGTGCCGTTACATGGATGAAATGACAGGAGGAAAAGGCATTGTATTTGCCACAGGAACGCCTGTAAGTAACTCTATGACGGAGCTTTATACCATGCAAAGGTATCTTCAGTATGAGAGCCTAAAGAAAAATCACTTGGAGCATTTTGACTCTTGGGCTTCCACTTTTGGAGAAACACAAAGCTCCTTTGAATTATCGCCTGAAGGCACAGGGTATAGGGTGAAAACAAGATTTTCAAAGTTCTATAACTTGCCTGAGCTTATGAGTATGTTCAAAGAAGTTGCAGACATTCAGACTGCGGATATGCTTAATCTTCCTACGCCTGAAGCTAATTATGAAGTTATTAAGACAGAACCTTCTGATGAACAAAAGGAAATTATAAAGAGCCTTTCTGAAAGGGCAGATGATGTAAGAAATAAAGTTGTTGAGCCTGATGTTGATAATATGCTTAAAATTACCAATGATGGTAAAAAGCTTGCTCTTGATCAGCGTTTGATAAATCCCCTACTTCCTGATAATCCAGATAGCAAGGTAAATGTATGCGTAAAAAATGTCTTTGCCATTTGGGATAAAACGAAAGAAAATAGGTCAACACAGCTACTTTTTTCCGATATGTCAACTCCAAAAGGAGATGGAGAGTTTAATATTTATGATGATATTAGAGAAAAACTTGTAGCAATGGGCATACCAAAAGAAGAAATTGCCTTTATCCATGAGGCAAATTCCGATAAGCAAAAAGATGAACTATTTGCAAAGGTAAGAAAAGGGGAAGTGCGAATCCTAATAGGTTCAACACAGAAAATGGGATCCGGTACAAATGTCCAAAATAAACTTATTGCACTACATGATCTTGATGTGCCTTGGCGTCCTGCTGATTTAGAGCAAAGAGCAGGCAGAATTGTAAGACAGGGTAACGAAAATGAGAAAGTAAATATTTATCGTTATGTTACAGAGAATACCTTTGATGCGTATTTGTGGCAGACCATAGAAAATAAACAAAAGTTCATTTCACAGATTATGACAAGTAAAACACCTGTCAGAGTTGCCGAAGATGTAGACGAAAGCTCCCTTAACTATGCAGAGATTAAGGCTCTTGCCACCGGTGATCCGAAGATTAAAGAAAAGATGGATTTGGATAATGAGGTTACGAAACTTAAAATGCTAGAAGCAAATTATAAGTCTAACCGTTACAGATTAGAGGATAAGGTGGCGAAAAATTATCCTGAAGAAATCGCAAGAACGGAAAAATTCATTGAAGCTGTTAAGAATGATATAGCGAGTGTAGAACCCAAAGCGATAGGTGAGGAAAAGTTTACTTCCATAACCATTAACGGCGAAAAAATAACAGACAAAAAAGAAGCAGGAGAAAAACTGCTTGAAGCGATTTCAAAGGTTAAAATCAATGAAAGCAAGGTGATAGGAAAGTACCGTAATATGGACTTAGAGGTAAGCTATAACTTCTTTACTAATGAACATAGTTTTAGCCTAAATGGTGCTACAAAGCATTCAGGAGAGCTTGGAACAAGTGCGGACGGTAACATTATAAGACTTGATAATGCTCTTGAGAAAATGCCTGAGAAATTAAACAGGCTTGAAGAAAAGCTTATCAGCACAAAGGAACAACTGGAAAATGCAAAAGAAGAATTAAAAAAGCCTTTTGAAAAAGCAGATGAGTTGAAAAGTAAAGTGTTAAGACTTGCAGAGTTAAATAAGCTCCTTGATATGGGGGAAGTAGAAGAAATGAAAAATGATAATCCCCTTGTAGAAGATGTAAAAAGGGCAATCATTGATTTTTGTAACAGAGAGTATGAAGAAAATCATAGTTATGATGAGTTTGGTATCCTGTATCCGGACTTAAAGCACATAGGCATTGCCTATACTACTACACCTGATGAAAGACATGGTATTCAGTATGAGCTTAATTTAGAGGATAAGACATGGACACAATATATTGATGATACGACTATCAAAACAGAGAGCTTTGATTATGAGAATAAAGGAGAAAATGAAGCTCTAAGGAATATGAAAAATGAAATTGAGTTATCCTCTTTTGAAGATTTAACTTATATAGACTCAGAGGACTTAAAGGCAGCACTTGGGCTTGATATTGATGATGAAGGAAACTTCTATGATCCGCTTGCAAAAGACCTCGATAATGATGGTATTCCTGATAGATATGACAATGACTTTAAGGACAGTGATTATTTTGAGTCAACTTATGATGTGGAGGACAATCTTCATAGCAAAGAAGAAACTGCACAAAAATCAGATGATAAGCCATCTATTTTAGGGCAGATAAGAGCCTATCAAAATGAAAGCAAAACAGAAGAAAAACAAAAAACAAAAGAACAGGAAATTTTAAGATAAGGGGAGGGCAACCTCCCTTTTACCATGAAAGGAGATAAAAACATGGGTTACAAAACAATGAGAAATAAAATAGAAGATATGGTCAACGATAATCACAAGGACTTTGTAAAGGCGATTATAAGTGTGGAAAAAGGTATCAACGATGAAAGTGCTTTGGACAAACTCTATGACGCTTATATGGACAATGACACCGTTAATTTATTGCATGAGGAATTTGATTACATGATTGAAGATTTAAGAGAACAGGGGCAGATAAAAGACCTGCCTTATGTTCAAGAGGAGAAAGATAACTTTATAAATATAGTCGGAAATATTGTAGGAAAGGTCGATATAGTTGAAAGGGAAAATAAGAATGGAGAAACCTTTAAGGTAGTCAATTTCTCTATGGCATCTAAAGATGATGAGGGAAATAAGGTATATAATAATTGCTCCGCATACGGAGAAAAGGGTGATCTGTCAAAGGACTTTAAGCAGGGAGATTTTGTTAAGCTTTTTGGACAGATTAGAACTTCCGTTGATGATAACGGCAAGGAACATACTAACATCAGGATACTTTCTTCAAAACTCTTAAAGGCAAAAGAACAGATGAAAGGACAAGAAGAAAAGAAAGAATCCGTACTTGGAGCAATCAAGAAGTTTAAGGCAGAAGAAAAAGCAAAGCCTACTGAAAAGAAAGAAGCTTCCAAAGAAGCTGAGAGATAAATAAATTTATGGTCGGTGTGGTCTTAGGACTGCACCGACTCTTTTTATTGGCTTTAAGCCTGTTGAGTACGCAATAGCGGACGAAACATTAAACCACCTGCTATGCGGGTGCGGAAACGATTTGTTATACAAAAAAATCACCATTTCGATATAATGTAGTTGTTCAGGCTACAAATAATAGAAAGAAAGGTGATTTTAATGGCTAACAAAACTAATAGTTTATCTCACACAAAATGGATGTGTAAATATCACATAGTGTTCACTCCAAAGTATAGACGAAAAATTATATATAATCAATACAAAGGAAGTGTTAGAGATATAATAAAACAATTGTGTGCATATAAAGGAGTAGAAATAATAGAAGGACATTTAATGCCGGATCATGTACATACACTTGTAAGTATTCCACCAAAGATAAGTGTTTCAAGTTTTATGGGGTACTTAAAAGGGAAAAGTGCATTAATGTTGTTTGATAAGCATGCAAATTTAAAATATAAGTTTGGGAATAGACATTTTTGGGCGGAAGGATATTATGTAAGTACGGTTGGATTAAACGAAGCAACAATAAAGAAATATATTCAAGAGCAAGAAAAGCATGATATAGCGATGGATAAATTGAGTGTAAGAGAATATGAAGACCCTTTTAAGGGTTAGAAAGTAATACGAAATCCCCTTTAGGGGAGAGCAAAAGTGACAAGGGCAGGTAGCTTGAACAAAGTTAAAGCTAGCGCCTTTAGACGCTAGCCGGTAATACTTGGGCTTATAGCCCTGGAGCAAACCACCCGTTGGACGGGTGGTTATGATTTTATTTGCGTAAGTTCGAATAAAGAGAATATATTTATTCAAAAAGGATATTTTATGGTATAATGTAACAAATATAGTTTTATTGAACGGAGGAATAGAATGAGGGTTTTTAGTTATAAAAGATTGTTCAAAAAACTGATTGATTTAGATATGACAAATAATGAATTGATGGAAAAGGCAAAAGTTAGTAAAAGCACATTCTATAAAATAAAAAATGGGCAAAATGTAACTACGGATGTTTTGCTTAGAATTTGCAATGCTTTCGATTGTGATATTGAGGAAATAGTAGAATGTGTGAAAATTTAATATGAGGAGGTTATGCTTTGAATAAAATTACAGGTGTTACAAGACGAGATATTTTTGATTTATTCAAAAAAGGAATAACCGAAGATAATTGGTTAATAACAGAAAATATATTTTACCCTTATTATGGTCGATTTGATATTGTTGAATTTTTGAAAAGATTGTATAACTTAGCAGATTGGGAAAGTAGAGATTCAAGAGTTGATAATGCAGAAGAAGAAATTATAATGCATACACATAATGGAGATTATCCAGACGATTGGATATTCGAGGACGAAAGATTTCAACTGTTTGATGGTGAAGATAATATTTTGCTTAATTTTATTTGCGAAGTATTTCATCCAGAAGTGAGGGATGAAAATGGAGCTTGGGAAAGATATTTAGAAAGAATAAATGCTTTACTAAAAGAAGATGGTTATGAGATAGTTGCTACAAGTAAATTGTCCGGAAGAGATATCTTTAGCTGGAAAATATATAGAGTGAGGCCAGATATGTATATTCCTTTTTCGGAAAGAAATAAACATCTAATAACAAATAAAAAAATTAGTGTTAAGCTTCCTAATGTGGTGAGACATCGACTTTTTAAGGTGATGAATGAGTATGATGAAGTATTTTACTTAACTGATGAAACCAACTGGAATTATACAAAATATAGTAGTGAGTATGTTTTAGAAGATATTAATAAATTTTATATACCGAAACATTATGTTGGTAAAGATCTTGTTGAAATAAAAGCGTTTAAGGATTTTCAGGAGGGAACTTCACCATTAACTGTATTTGATGTTATTGAAAGTTTTAGTAGTCACATTACTGAATCTGAAAAATTTGAAAAAGAAATAAATACTATCTTTAAATTAAATGATATTAGTATAGAGCTTAAGAGTGGAGAAATACATTCAACCAATAATAAAGCAATAGAACTTGATTCTTCTATAAGAATTGGTGAAGTAGGTATTGAAGAGTTAATTACAACGGCTGATGACTTGTATAGAAAAGGGAAGTACTCTTATGCTGTTGAAAAAATATGGGATGCTTTTGAAAGAATTAAAACTTACTATTATCCTACTTTGAATAAGAAAAAATCAGCAGAAAAAATTATTAAAGATATAAGCTTTGGAAATGAAAATATCAAAATGATGTTTGATGTTGAATTCAAAACTTTGACGGATATTGGAAATAACTATCGTATAAGACATCATGAGAAAAATAAAGCGGATATTTCAAATGATTTACATTATGAATATTTTTATAAAAGATGCTTATCGTTAATATCTATACTACTAAAAGCAATTTAAAAGGAGGGAAAAATTTATGGAAACTGGATTATCAATTAGGAACAATCAGAATGAGATAACACAAATTATACAAGATTCAAATAATATGTATTTATCAGTTTTACAAGCGGTTGGGTTACCAACAGAAAATGTTTTATCTTCATTAGATGAACGGAAAATTGCAATAGCAAATCTTCCGTTTGTTATTGATAAGATGAATAATGAATTAATTAGGGAATCATATTATTTGTCCAAATTTTTTGTTGCAGTATCGACGGGGCTATTTGATGCAGCATTAAATTATTTATGGGATGAAACAATTAAACAATTAAGGATTAGAGTTATAAACGGAGATATTAAGTATTTCTATGATGTTGTAATAAGTGATGAGAGAAGAAAACAATTTACTTCACCAGAAGACTTATTGAAGTTAGATGATTTTGATTTAATTAAGGGGGCATTGGAAATTGGCTTAATTACACAAATAGGATATAAGCATTTAGACTTCATACGATATATGAGGAATTGGGCAAGTGCAGCACATCCTAATCAAGCAGAATTAACAGGGCTAAATTTAATTTCGTGGTTAGAAATATGTATTAAAGAAGTGATCGCAACCCCACCATCAAGTATACAAGTTAAAATAGGCCAACTGTTAGCAAATATTAAGTCCGAAGTGATTGATGATGTACAAGCTTCAATGATAATTCCATTTTTTACCGAATTAAGTATTGAAAAAGCTGATGCATTGGCAAAGGGCTTTTTTGGTATATACATTGATGAAAGAACAAGTCAGCAGACAAGAAGTAACATAAATAATTTAGCTCCTGAATTATGGCAAATAATATCTGAAGAAGTAAAATCGGATTTTGGTATTAGATATGCAACATTTTTGGCAAATGGAGATAACCAAACTAAAAATGAAGCAAAGAGGTTCTTAGAAGTTGTGGGAGGAATGTCTTATTTACCAGATACAGTAAAAACTCCTATAATTAAAATGTCTTTAGAAAATTTAATGATGGCTCACAATAGTTTCAATAATTTTTATAATGAACCTTCATTTGCAAGACAATTGCGTGCTGTAGTAGGTGATCATGGTACTATTCCTCCACAAATGAATTTCCAGTATGTCAAAGTAATAGTATCTGTATTTTTGACTAATGGGAGTGGAGAAGCATGGGCGGCAAATCCTATTTATACTGAATTAATTAAAAATTTTGATGCAAAGCAATCATTTATTGCATTAACTTCTTTTATGGATGAATCAATAAGGAGTAAGTTACAATTTCCTTTATGCCAGAAGAAGTTTACAGAAATGATAGGATATATTGAATCTAACGTTACATCAGAAGGTGTTTTAGATTTATTAGTAGAAATTAGAAGTAAAGTGAAATCCCTACATGCTATATCTAACAAGGATAAATTAAGTGATAAAATAAGATTTTTTCAAAATAATTATTTAAAATAATTTTATCTCTCCATCTCCTTACCCATATAAATTCCGTAATTTTTTCGTATCTTGTAAAGCTCGTCCATAGTAGATTTTGAGGAAGAATACTCTTGCATGAGGGTATTCTTTTTTTCTTGTAATTTATCAAGCTCAGCTAAAATATCCTTTGAATTTGGGAGCTTTGAATAGGATTTTTTAAGCTCTGAAAGAACATTTTCATATAGGGTAATCTGAGCTTTGTACTCTTCAAAAAATGCCTTGTCAGATGGATTAGCCTTATATTCCTTGTAGCACGCCCTGTATTTTTTGACGGTATGAACTTGCTCCATAGTGGCAGAAAGCTCCTGCATTTCCTTATCAATAGCCTTGATTTTATCTTGTATATTTTGTCTTTCGTCGGCTGCTTTTTGAATATACTCGTCAAGCTGTTTAACGGATTTAATGCCATGTTCTCTGATATAAATAACAGACTCAGACATTGTATGAAGGTTATGTTTGGTTGCCCAATATTCGTAGCCTTTGCTTTCTTTTACCTTTGCATTGGTGTTCATGTCAATAACATTGCCGATGCGTTTTTTGACGGCAGTAGTCTTGATAAATTCTCTTTCTGTAATGCGTTCTTTTAATCTATCTTCAGTATAATCTTCTCCGATTGTTTTAGACCTTGTAAATCTCGCCTTATCTTTTGGCTTAAAAGCGATGTGCTTACCGTATTTGATTTCATAGCCGAGTTCAGCCATTTTCTTTATAAATTCGTCCCAGTCTTTTGACTGTTTTATCATTCTATCAATGTCAAATTGAAGCCTACTCTTCCAAGAAGTCCCATGCTTTGCCTGTTCGTTTTCATACCAAGATTTACCGTTAGTCTTATATTTTTTCTTATAGCTTTCGTAAAACTCGTCAATAACAGATAGGTTATTTTCTTTGCATAACTTATCGCTCTGATAACGGATTTGGTGATAGCTTTTCTTGTTAGACTGGTAGCACCTACCTGTTACCATATTTACATTATTAAAGATAATGTGATTGTGGATATGCCCCTTATCTATGTGGGTAGATAAGACAAATTCGTACTCATCTTTGAGTATCTTTCTACACAGCTCCATACCGATCTGGTGAGCCATTTCGGGACTTGTTTCTCCCGGTAAAAAGGATTGAATGAGATGTCTTGCAAGAACAGTTCCGTTTGTTCCTGCGTTATTTCGTGTCCTTAAAAACTGAGTGTGAGCAGTTGATTCATGGCATTTATGAGTACTTACTAAAAGCTGCTCGTCTGTTTTATCTCCATTTACAATGTAGTCGATAGCAAGATTAAGAGTCGATTTTATTGGATGTATTTTTGTAATAGCCATAAATTTTAATCACCTCCAGAAGTTCTGTTAAGAAGCAGAGAATGTATTTGCCACAACTCTTTTGAGAAATATTCAATCTGCTTTTTCATATCATTTATATCATCCTTATAGATTATGCCGGTCGAATTTACACGCTTTGCAATCTGATTGATGTTGTTTGTAGCATTGGAAAGCAAGCCTTGTAAATCTCTAAATGGCTCTAAATCCACTTGATATATTTCCTTTTCTAAAACGCACTTGCGGATGAAATGACTCATATTTCTGCATTTAGCAAGTTTTCTTTTCTCCTCAAAAAGAGCCTTTTCTTCTTCAGTCAATTTAATTTCAAGTCTTTCATTTCGTATTCTATTTGCCATAGGTAAATCCTCCTTTGAATGTATTTCGGGGTCTTAGGGTACACCCTAAAAGTTTGCCCCAGCCAATAGTTTCCAATGAGAGCCTGCTCGAATTGTTGAAACTATTAGGCGAGGGTACAAGCTAAAAATTGATAAAAAAAAGAAGCAGCTCCCGAAGGTCTGCTTCATCAATTTTTTCGTAAGTGTCCGTACACTTACTGTGCTTGCTACAAAAGAATAATTAAGATAGTAGGCATTAAGCTATTATTTAATATTATTAATATAATATCAGAATTTTATGTGAAATGCGAGATATTATTAAAGTAATTCAAAAAAAATTGAAATACTTATTGATTTATCAGACATAGATGTGTTAAAGTTATTTTTATAAAATTTGAAATAGATTTATGGAGGTCTAAGTTTATGGATTATTATTATATGTTTAATGCGTTGTCTGATTCAATAAGACTTGATATATTAGTAGAACTAAATAAAGGAGAAAAAACAGCAGGAGAGATTGCTGAAAAATTTAATTTAACTAACTCAAAAGCATCATATCATTTTACCGTATTAAGCAAAGCGGGTTTTATAAATAAAAGAAGGTATAAAAACTTTATTTTTTACACTATAAAAAAAGAAAATATGAAACTAATTTCAGAATGGGTTAATTGCTTTTTATGAAAAACATATAAGGGAGAACCTTATAAATTTAGTACGAGTATTATTAGGCAGGTATTTGATTTAAAATATATAATATTATTACATGTATAGTAATAATATTTGAAAGGAGATATAAAATGACTGTGAATATGTTAAAAAAATTCAACCTTGCTATGGATTATATTGAAAACAATTTGTGTCAAAATGTAGATGAAGAAGAAATCTATAATATAACAACGTATTCTTACTCTGTATTTGCTAGAGTATTCTCTGTGTTAGCAGGACTACCACTTGGAGAGTATATCAGAAATAGGAGACTTAGTAAAGCGGCTATTGAGTTGAAGAACAAAAAAACTTCAGTAATAGATATCTCCGGCAAATATGGATATAGTTCACCAGAATCATTTTCTTATGCATTCAAAAAGTTTCATGGTGTCAAACCAATAGATGTTATTAAAAAAAATGAAACTGAGATTAAAATTTTTCCTCCTATGAAATTTAAGATTACAGTTAATGTTAGTAGCGATTATATAATCAAATTAAAAAGAATGAATAGAATGAATGTTGTGGGTGTAACGAGAATTATTTCTCCTGAAGAAATGAAACAAAATATTTGGGAAGATATGCTAAACGAGTTGAGGTTATATGATTCAGTATTTATTAACAAAGAAAAAATTTATGGAATGTTTTATATAGATGAATACGATAATAGGTTCAGATATACTTTGGGTTATTTGGTAGAGGAAAATACTGAAACTTGTTCTGAACTTACTAAGGTAGCTGTTAAGAATAATGATTATGCAATTATTGAAATAAGAGGAGAAACTCCTAATGGGATACATGAAGCTTGGAAGTATTTAGTTGGAGTATTCTTGCCAGAAGAATCCTTAAAATATTCGGGGGATGTCGATTTTGAAGTTTTTTATTTAAGTAGAGATAGCGATAAAAAATATGATATTGAGTTATGGATACCAGTAAAACCTGCTTATGAATAAGAATATTTGAGAGGTAATTATTCTATGAAAATAATTGAAGTAAAAGAATTAAATAAAAATATTAAAGGGAAAAGAATATTAAAAAATATCAACCTTAGTTTAGAAGGAGGATGCACATACAAGCTGTTAGGTGGAAATGGATGTGGAAAAACGACGTTGATTAAGTGCATTTTAGGAATTGTAGATTACGATTCTGGAAATATTTTAAAAAGTTCCGGAGTAAAAAAATGCGAAATTAGTAATAAAGAAGTATTTAAATATTTTTCAGTATACTTTTCTGACACATCTTTACCTAAAAATTTAAAAGTGTGTGAATGTATAAGATTATTTAAAGCGATTAATGAATATGAAGGTAACACAGATGATATATTAAATTTTTTTCAAATTAAATCGTTGCTAAATAAAAAGATAGGGATTTTATCTACAGGAGAAAAAAATATCACACTATTAATAACAACACTTTTAAGCAATTGGGAAGTTTTAATTTTGGATGAGCCTTTCATTGGGCTTGATGATGCAATGAAGGTTAGAGTGGGAGAATTTCTTAGAAAGTCTAAGAATAAGAATAGAACAATAATAGTGGTGAGCCATGAAGAAGATGATGAGTTTGTTGGTGATAATTTTTATGATTATTATATAGATGGAAATAATGGCTTTAAAATAGTAAGTAGAAGCAACGGGGTGAAATAAATGAGAAAAAACATTGAACTTCTGAAGTGTGATTTGAAAATTTTTGTGCGTGAGCCTATGGGAGCGGCTTTTATTATTTTTTTTCCTGCAATAATGATGATAGTAAATTTCTTTGTTGATTCTCAAGGAAAATATCTTTTAGAAATGATGGCAGGAACGATTGGTCTTTCCATAATGTCATCTGGTATCATGGGTGTAGCAATAGTAATTGGAATAAATAGAGAAACAAACATATATAAAAGATATCAAATATCTAATATAAAAGGATACATGTTATTTTTATCTATATTTATAGTACAGATGTTTCTTACAACAACCTCTGTTATATTGCAGTTTTTATTAGCTATAACACTTTATGGGAACGGTAAATTTTCTAATATAAATATATTTGGTTTTGTCATAGATTATCTGATTTCAATAACTTTACTTTTTTCAATAGGGCTATTTTTAAGCTCAGTTGTAAAAAGTCTTAAGAATCTACATGGTATAGCTTCACTGTTTTTTACAGTTATGATGTTGCTATGTGGATCAGCAATTCCTATAAGCAAAATGCCAAATTTTATGCAGAAAGCAGTAATGATATTACCATTATCACAGATTAATATTAGCTTATATCAAGATTTGAAAGGATTATGTATAAATAAATTTATTTTTTATATTTACGCAATATTCTTTAGTATATTGTGTCTTGGATTAGGAATAAAGCACTTTAAATGGGAGGCGGTATGATGTTAGATATATCAATGATAAATAGGGAAAACGGATTGTTTAGATATTATACAAATGTTCATGATGCTGGAGCAACCATGGATTTGGTAAGCTTTTACTCCCCATATGGAACATTTAAAAGAAACTATTCATATTTTGGTCCAGGTGGAATATTGCAGATGTATGCAAGTTTCACAGAAAATTATGATGTAGATTATGTTCTTAATAAGTTGTTAGGAACATCTAGCCTTAATACAGATTTTGATAAGAGTTTAAATGTTGGCGGAAAGGGAATTGAGTTGAATCAGGCTTTTATTTCCACGATATCTGAAATGGCTGAGAGGCTATTTGGTTCTTTGGCATACCTTGAAAACAAAGACAGGCTGTTTTATGGTACGTATAAAGAATTAATTAATTTAGGTAAAAATTGTCTCGGCCCACTAGATATAGATTTATTTGCTAAAGAACAATACGAGAATGGGGAAGTACCATACACAAAATTTACAGAAAATTCATATTTAGGGTGGATTGAAGGTAGACGATTATTCTCTGGAGAAAAAATTTGGGTTCCAGCACAACTAATTTTACTATTTTATATGTCAAAAAAAAGTGAGGATAGTATAGGGTACTCTACTAGTGGTGGATTGGCTAGTAATATTGGATTCGAAGAAACCGTTTACAAAGGTATTACAGAGCTAATTGAGAGAGATGCAGTTAATATTAGATGGACATCTAATATAGCACCAGAAAAAATAATATTAGACAAAAGATTTTGTGATAAAAAATTCAATAAATTCATTGAAAAGGCAAGCAGACTAGGCGAAGTATTGACTTTCTATAATCATTCATTAGATATTTCAGTACCAGTTGTAAGTGTAGTACAAATAAATCGAAATTATAGAAGATATGCATTTGTAGCGGGTGGAGGAATTGATGTGGAACTTGAGAAGGCGATGTTTAGTGCGTTTAAAGAATATGGTCAGTCTTTAGAACCAATCTTATTTTCGCTTGCTTCTCCAAGAACCAGTTATGCAAATGGAATGCGTAGAATGTTAGAAGTAAGCCCAGAAGCAGATATAAGAAATTTAGATCATTTCTTTAAAATAATGTCTTATTATGGATACGAAAATAAAATTGCAGATTTAAAATCATATTTAGAAGATGGCAAAAAAATTAAATTTTCTGAATATGAAACCGAACTTAGAAATGGAAATAAAAATTCCAATAAATATAATATTGTTTATGAGGCATTAAAGAAAAATAATATAGATCCTATATATTTCGATTTCACGCCAAAACAAATGAAAAATAATAAAGTTATCAAGGTTTTCATACCGGAATTAGCACCACCATACTTACATTCCAAACCATTTTATGGACATAGACGATATTATGAACTTCCTATGAAACTAGGTTATGTTGAGAAACAACTAACTTATGACGAATTGAATAAAAAAGCTATCCCTTATCCTTAATTAAATATAGTCCAGTAATTGCTAATATTATTTAGGAGGAAGAATTATGATTATTAAAATTAACGACAGATCTTTTGATAAATTAGAATCTAGGATTAACGATATTAAACCAGCAGCTGGCTGTTGTACTTGTACCTGTTGGTGCAGCATTGTTTCAGCAACAGAAAACGAAGATACAGAATTTTAAAGGTTTCAATCTAATTTATATATAGATGGATATGTAGGATAGGAGTAAGCAATTACTGGATTATACTATTAAAGGAGAGTTGAATATGAGTGAAAATACAAAATATATTATAAATCCGCATTTAAATGTAATAAGAATTAGTTCGAATGAATTATTGATTAAGCATTCAATGAACAGTGTATATTCTAAAATAATTGAAGATGAAGGTTGTTCTGGAATGCTTTCGAAAATTTTTGATTTTTTCAGCAAAGAAAATGAAATTGAAGATTTTTTTAATATCTCGCAAGATATTTTTAGTAAAAAGGAAGAATTTCAATCATTTATAGAACAATGTATAGACAGCAATCTTCTGGTTGACAGTAAATCTGACACATTATTGAATTATTTGAAAATTCATTATGAGAATGTAGATGAGCGTACTTCAGAAATTACTATTGGAATTATAGGCTTTGGAAAACTTGGACATGCATTGATAGAAAAACTTATATCGTTACATTTCAATAAATTTGTAATAGCAAATGATAAAAAAATTACAGAAAATAAATTTGACGAATTTATAGAGAATAGCTTTTCTTATAAAACTGAAGATTTGAGAGAGCTTATTAAAAAATCAGATTTTATAGTTTGTGGTCAAGATTTTTTGCGTTCAAATTTATTTCATAGAATTAATAGTATTTGTATAGAAGAAATAAAATCTTGGACAATAGCTTTTGTTGATGGTAGTGAATGTAATATTGGACCGGTGTTTATTCCAAATGAGACGTCTTGCTATAATGAATATGAAATCCAAACAGAAGCTTCTTTGCCAATATCCAATAGAAGAGACGCATCTATATATAAAGAATATATGGAAAAGGCAGAAGGAAATCTATCATTACCAACGTATTATGATATTACGGCATCATTGTTAGCTATAGAAACTTTTAAATTCTTAAAAACAGGCAAAAGTAACTTATTGAATGCATCTATGAAAATGGATTTTGAAACAATGGAAATAGATTATATTAATATATTAAAATTGCCTCGTTGTCCAGCGTGTGAAAATCATAGTGGATTCAAAAATATGTTTTTATAAATAACGGGAGGTAATTTAATGGATAAGTATGAACAGGAAATTTTCATATCACCTAATACAAAGATATTAAATAATAATCCGGAAAATTTATATAGGAAAAGACTATGTAGCATAGATAATGTGGCTGAAATTTATCATGAAAATTCTAAGATTTTAAAAAGGAATGAAAGTTCTTTTAAAGCCAATCTGGAAAATATGATACGCACAAATAATTGGGCATATAAAACATTTAATAGCACTCTGAACGAAGATTTAAAAGAAAATCAAAATATAATTTTAGATCCATTTGAATATAAAGACTTGGGAAAAAGGAATTTTTACCAAAAATTGTTTGAATGGTACAGTTTAAATGCTGAAAAAATTATGTTTACAGATATATTTATAATGATGGACAAAACTCTTTATCAAGTTGCTGGAGACGCAAAGAAACTAGTTTTGCAAATGAGTAATATTGATATAAATTTTTTAAAAGAAAATATTATACGTGATTGTCAATTAGAGGGAATACAGTCAATAGTGTTTTTTGTTGCGAGACCATGGAGATATATGAGATTTATTGGAAATCGTGGATATAGACAGTGTTTGATCGATATTGGTGAAATATCGAATTCTTTAAAAACCATCTATAGTAAGAGCTTTTTTGTAGATTATTTTATAGACAACGGGATAAATCAATTATTAGATATAGATGGTATTGAAAATACATGTATACGATTGCTGGTGGTTGAATAGTGGAAGGAGTCATTATGAAAATAAATATTGAAACGAATAATGATAACGGTATTCATGAAAAAGGAGCAGATACTGTTAAAAACAAATTATTTGATGTAGCTATAAAACATAGGAAGACTATTGTTGATATTGATGATATGTCGATTATAGTAAATTTTTTAAAGTACGATGAAGAAGATTTAAATACAGATATATTTGGGAATAAGTCAAATGTAATATGTCCAGAATTAATAAAAAAATTCGAATCAAACATAAGGATTCCATTAACTATAAATGTTGATTCTGGAAATTTACCTATATATGATGTGATGAAACTGAGAAGGACTAAGAGAGATTATTCTTTAAATAAAATTAATTTTGAAGAACTCAGTAATCTTATTTATTTTTCGTGTGGCAAAAATGGAGAAATGAGTGCATATAATACGAATAGTTTTCCTTTAAGGTTTTTTCCATCAGCAGGAGGCTTACAATCAACAGATATATTTATTATTTCTAACAATGTTGAGTCATTAGACAATGGTATGTATTATTACGATTATGAAGATAATTCGCTGGTACTTACGCAAAAAGGTTATATGAGAAATAAAATTTTGGATTGTTGTATTGAACAAAATTTTATGGAAGATGCTAGCTTGGTATTTGTACTGGTTTCAAACTTGAACCGCATCAAGTGGAAGTATGGGAAAAAATCATATAGATTTGCTCATGTTGATACAGGTATTGTTGCTCAGAATATACATCTAATAGCTACGGGTAATAAACTGAGAAGTTGTATGATAGCGGGATTTGATGATGATAAAATCAACAAGTTATTAATGATTGATGGAGAAATGGAATTCACTAGTTTAATTATTGCAATAGGGACATCACCTTGGAATATTTTAAAGTAGGGAGAGTTTGTATGGTTGAAAATTTAATACTATCCAAAAAATTTTCGCGAATTAAAATAATAGAGATAATAGTATTTCTTTGTTTGGGAACCACAATATCACAAATAAATAGAATATTTATTTTGAAGTCAGATTTTGTGAAAGATTTTATTAACATATATAAGCTTGATTTTAGTATAGTATATTTATTTTCCTATTCATTTTCAATTTTTTTAGCTACGATTATTGTACTTTTGTATATAAAAAAGACTAAGGCTATAACATTAAGAGAATTAGGATTTAAAAAAATAGATAACATTCTTAAAATGGTAATATATTCTATTACAGCAGTCTTTATTGCTATGATCTTGTATGAGGTTATAGATGATGTAGTTAAACATATGCCATTCAATATGTATTGGGGTGATTCAAATAAAAATTATTCTGTAATTCCTAAAAACACTAAAGAGGTTTGTTTAATCAGTATTAGTGTTTTGTTTCTAGTACCAATTGCAGAAGATATTATTTATAGAGGTATATTGGTAAATTATTTAAAAACAAAAATGAATATAAAAAATACCATAATAACGGCTGCGGTGGTGTTTTCGATTTTTCATATTCCATTTTATGGAATAGGACTATCCATTTATATGTTTTTTTGGACAATAATTAGCTGTTATTTGTATGTAAAATTCGACAATATATATCCATGCCTGATATTCCATGCAATTAATAATCTTATGGCATATATTATTTTTCCGATGGTAGCATAATAGTGAATATGTTTTTGATTATAACAATTTTACTTATGCCACTTATAAATATTGGATTCAACTATGTTATTTGTAGCCATGCAGACCCACATAAGGTGGATTTTGAAATTTTAAACATAAAATTTTATGTGATATTTTATGTATTTGCTATTTTTATTGCTACTTTATTGAAGGTTCTGTCCTTAAGAATTGTTGATGGGATTATAACAGTACTTATAATAGCTTTTTTACTTTTAATATATAGCACAAAGAATAAAAATGCTTTGAGATGTATGAGTATAATATTTATAATTCCGGTAATTGAAGAATACTTATATAGACTTTTGATTTATAGTTCCCTTATTGGGGGATCAAATATGGTCATAGTTACTTTAGTTGTTGTATCAAGTGTTTCATTCTCTTTTTTACACTATATGCAAGGAAGAAGAGAAATGCTTATTAAGCTTTTGTTATCAATAATACTCAGTGTCATATTTATATTTACAGAGGAAATTATAATTGTAATAATAATTCATGCACTATATAACATTTTTGCAGGCTATAGGAATAATTGGAGGAAGAAATATGATTTCTAAAATAATATGTAAAACCTTATTTACAGGGGAAGATATTCAAAATAATAAATGCGTTATCATTGAAGATGGAAAGATAAAAGAAGTGGTAGATAATTTAGCAGATATAAATATAAATGATGGAAATGAAAATTATGAATGTAATTTTTTAATGCCGGGGTTAATAGATGCACACGTTCATATTACAGGATATAGTGAGAAATATTTGGGTACGAATCCCTACAAATATGTAGAAAATTTTATAAAAATACTTGTTTCAAGAGGTATAACATCTGTAAGAGATATGGGTAATAGTATAGAGGCTGTTGAATATGCTAAGAAATGGGGAGAGGTAAATTACAACATAGATATTGTATATTCTGGTCCTATATTAGATTCAATTCCATTAACATGGGCTTCAAGTAGAATAATATCTGGTGAAGATGATATAGATTTAACGATAAGTAAACTTAAACAAGAAGGGATAGATTTTATAAAAGTATATAAAAATATAACTCTACAAAATTTGAAAGAGATTACTAAATGTGCAACGAAAAAAGGACTAAAGGTTGCAATAGATTCGCCTTATATACCCACAGAATTGCAAATAGAAGAAGGTGTGTATAGTATAGAACATATTTCTAATTTATTTGCAAATTATGCAAAAAGAAATCAAACTGAGAATATCGTATTAGGCTTAAATGATAAGGAATATGTAAATAAAATAATTGAAATTTTGAAAAAACATGGCACTTATTGTTGCCCAACATTGTTAACGGTTGAAAGGTTGTTGAATCCAGATTTAATGTTAAAAGATGATTCTGTTGATTTCATGATACCAATAATGCCATATCATAAGTATATAAAACAAATGCAAAATAAAATCGGGGGTTTTTTAGGCAAAAAATATATGTATGATGCTTTAGGTATCGATGAAAAGCAATTGAAAAAATATAGGATGGAAGATGTTATACAAAAACTAGAAAAATTGTTGGTTAAATTGGTGGATAATGACATAAATATTTTGATTGGAACGGATTCTCCAAATCCTACAATCACTCCGGGATTTAGTTTGCATAAGGAGATGGAACTATGGAATAGGGCGGGAGTACCAGAAATAGATATATTGAGAACAGTTACTGCGAAGAATTCTGTCGTTATAAATGATACTGTAGGATTTATAAAAAAAGATATGAAAGCAAATTTATTATTGTTAAATTCAAATCCTCTTAGAAATATAAATAATATTCAGGATATAAAAGGCGTTTTTGTTGCTGGTAAATTTGTTGATAATATTGATATAAAACTATAAGTAATGCTGATCAATTTTAGTCTTAAATAATGGACAAATTGAAGAAAGATGAATCCATGAATATTTAAAAATGTAAGAGGGCTTATATAAAAGGTTAATTAATTCAAAATATGCTTTGGAATCTTGGAAGTTATAAACTAATTTCCTAAAAGTGGATATACATTAAAGAACAAATAGAAAGCTATGATAATGATACTAGGTTGATTAGTGAATTTACTAATAAAAATGGAAATGAAAAAGCTATGTTAAAAATATTAGATATTATTATCGAAATCTGAAGTAATTGAAAAGTTTTATGAATGAAAAATATTTAGCTATTTATAACGGAGGAAAGGGAATGAAAGATCTTATTGATTTAGTTGTGAAAACAAAACAATTTGTATGTATCCCTTTTTTCTGTAAGATTTATAATTGTATGTATTTTTGTATACTCCTTTAAACAATTAAATACATTAAAAAAAAGAACAAGTTTCTTTCGTTTAAGAGGATTCCTCATGCCTATGTGCAGGAGTCCTCCTTTTTTTATCTGAAAACAAGCAGACAAAAAAAGAAATGGAGGAAACTTTATGGCAAAAGAATATTATCTTTATGTCAATGGACAAAAGATTAAAGTCAGTGAGAAGATATATAAAGTCTACTGGCGAGAACGAGAACATGAAAAATATTTAGAGCAGGTGGACAAGAAAAACCACTTGCTCTTTTTTTCATCATTGGATCATGACGGACACTTTGCAGATAATATTGTTGATGAAAGAGTTGATGTAGAAAAGATTGTTGAAACACAGATGATGATTGAAGCAGTTAGAAATGCTATATCAAGACTCAATGCGGAAGAAAGAGATATTATTGAACGACTATATTTTAATGATGAAACCGTTCGTTCAGTGGCAAAGCTCAAAAGTATTACACATCCGGCTTTAATCAAAAGAAGAAACAAAATTCTTGAAAAACTGAAAAAATTTATTGAAGAACTTTAAAACTTCGGTAACCAAAGGGGTCAAATTTTCCTTATGTAAAGTGAAGGGGAGTTTGACCTCCTTTACTTTCTTCAATAAGAGATAAGCCTGCTTATGGCAAATAGGAAAATGTAAAGAAAATAATCCCTTTCAAATATTGCTCTTTGACAACTGAATAGACCAAGGTAGGACTTTATCTACTTGTGGAGAATTATGACTTACGCCATGACCTTTCTGCTGAAAGTAAATTCGGTTTTATGAATACTGGGTTAGCCAAGGATACAAGAAAGTAAGCGATAAATAAGAATACATAAAAACAGAGGTGGCAAACTGTTCGATGATACAAGTAGTGATAATGATACTTCAATAGTTTAAGCCGCCTCGTCTGGAACAAGGGGCGGAGGTGAGATTCCTATGTAGCAGCCAATGCACCTACTAATGGTCATAAAACTTAAAAATGCATTTTAACGAGGAGGGTTTAGAATGAATAACGAATTACTAAAATATAGCCTCCAATTATCTATGCTATCTATCTTACTTTCCAAACATTTACTAAATGATATTGAATACAGAAAGATAAAGTTAAAACTGATGAAAAAGTACAACATTTCAACAGAATTATATTTATAATGTTTTGCAAGTGTGGTATAATTAGACTGCATAGAAAGATACAAAAAAGGAGGCAGATGCAGTGAAGAAAGATGTAAGAGTTATTAAAGGTGATACCACACTGAAAAGAACTGCATCAGGCTGTGTTGAACGCTCAATAAAGCGAGTGGCAGCTTATTGCAGAGTTAGTACGGACACTGAAGATCAGATCAACAGCTATAATTCTCAGGTAGAACACTACACAGAATTTATAAAGAAAAATAAAGAGTGGACTCTTGCCGGAATATATGCTGATGAAGCGATAACAGGAACACAGGTTGATCGAAGAATTGACTTTCAAAGGTTGATAAATGATTGTATGGATGGCGATATAGATATGATAATTACAAAGTCTATATCAAGATTTGCGAGAAATACATTAGACACTTTAAAGTATGTAAGAAAGTTAAAAGAGTTTAATGTTGCGGTATTTTTTGAAGAAGAAAACATAAATACCTTAACAATGGATGGAGAATTGCTTTTGACTATTTTAAGTTCAGTTGCTCAACAGGAAGTAGAGAACATTTCAGCCAATGTTAAAAAAGGCTTGAGAATGAAGATGGAAAGAGGAGAAATGGTCGGCTTTCAAGGGTGTTTAGGTTATGACTATGATCCGGAAACAAAAAGCATTTCTGTAAACGAAAAAGAAGCTGAAATTGTAAGATATATTTTCAGAAGATACATTGAAGGCGTTGGTGGTATGGTAATCTCAAGAGAGCTGGAAGAACAGGGATATTTATCACCAAGAGGAAATAAAAGATGGACTGAAACAACAGTTTTGGGAATCATAAAAAATGAGAAATATAAAGGGGATCTCATGATGGGAAAGACCTATACGGTTGATCCTATTTCAAAGAGAAGATTAGACAATTTTGGAGAACAGGATAAGTTTTATATAGAAAACCATCACGAGCCAATCATTTCGGAAGAAGATTTTGAAAAAGCTCAAGGTATTAGATTAAGAAGGTCAAAAAACAGAAATACTGTTGCCAATAATGGTGGAAAAAGAGAAAAATATTCAAGAAAATATGCTTTTAGCAGTATGCTTGAATGTGGATTTTGCGGTTATAACCTTTCAAGAAGAAATTGGCATTCAAGTTCAGAATACACAAAAGTGATATGGCAGTGTGTTAATGCTACTAAAAACGGAAAGAAATATTGTCCGCATAGCAAAGGAATTGAAGAAGCAGCTATAGAAAAAGCATTTATGGAAAGCTATCGTCAGGTATGCCACAATAATGTAGAAATTACCAACGAATTTCTAAAAACTGTTGAAGAAGAATTGAAAGATAACAGTTTAGCTAAAGACCTAAAAAAGATAACCAATCAACTTGATAAGATATTGAAGAAAGAAAAGGATCTTGTTGAATTAAGATTGAATGAATCAATCAGTATGGATATATATCAGGAAAAGTATAATGAAATAGCTGTAAGCAAAGAAAAATTACTTGCAGAAAAGAGGACTTTAGAAGTAACACTTACTGATGAAAAAGCATTGAAGAAAAGGCTTGAGGGATTTAAAAAATTACTTGAGTCTAATAAATACCTTGAGGAATTTGATAGAGCTGTATTTGAAAGTATAGTAGATAAAATTATCATTGGAGGAATTAACGATGAAGGAGAGATTGATCCTGCAATGATTACCATCATATACAAGACTGGAAAGAAAGATTCTCAGGACGGAAGATTATTTAAGAGTAGAAGAAAAAATGCCAAGAAAGTTAATGAGGAAACTGACAACAAATTGTATCCTCAATCAAGCGACGAGGTTAATAATTTGCATTCCTATCCTATTGACAACACATTGTGAGACGGTAGTTTTGATGTCGAGGATCAAAGCTAAATATTTGAGAAATACCAGTAATACTACAATTTGTTTGTAATCGGGAAAATTTGATAAGGGATAGGACAAATGTTTTTCGTTAATTTATCCAAATGCGAAT